>JASFTE010000474.1:0-4603 GCA_050114035.1 Armatimonadota bacterium
CGCGCCCGCATGATCCCCTCCGTCACGTTCAGGGCTTTGCCGTCGGGCTGCACGTCAATGAGGACCGCGGTGAAGTCCGTGTCCCGCGCATCCGTGGCCGCGTGGAGCGTAATGGTCACCGGGCCAATGACCTCGACGTCTTCCTTGAGCACCGGCGTCGTGAACACCAGGACGTCCTCTCTGCCTTCGACGGGCCGCTGGTCAAACGAGCCCTCCCTGAGCACGGCCCCGGAGCTTAGCGTCTTGTTGACGCTCCGATGATTGGCGTTGCCGCCGATGCTGGGGACCGGGTCGTGGGGGTCGTACGTATACTCAGTCGGAGTCTCGTCGCCGGGCGGCCGGGCGTCAAGCGTGCCGATGCGGGAGCCGTCCGGGCTGCGGAGGTAGTACTTGGCGTACTGGACGCCGGCCGGAGGCCACTGGCCATAGTGGCGCTCTTCGTCAACGCCCTGTACGAAGATGCGGACCGGGGGCTGATCCCTCATGCCGTTGTCTTTGCCCTTGATCACCCAGTCCAGCCAGCGGATGGACTCGGACAGCGGCATCTGCGCGTGCCCTGCGTTGGCCGCCCACACCCGGATCTCGGGCGTGTGGCCCAGCTCCCGCAGCAGGTTGTAGTACTTCAGCGAAGCGCCGGCGTAGTAGTCCCACCAGCCCGCATAGATGTAGACGGGGATCTTGATGCGACGGTACTTGTCGCGCATCCCGATGTGCGCCCAGTACGCGTCGTAGGTCCCGTGCGAGACGTACTCGTTCCACAGCGTGTTCTCTCGGCCGCCGACCGCCGTGTCCATATCGATCAGCGGCAGGTGCATGTAGGCCTCGTGCGTGGCCTGGTTCTTCTCGAAGGCCCGGCTTACCGCCGTCATGGACAGGTTCATGGCGCCGTGGGCGCGATAGGCCCGCTCCCAGAAGTCGGGGTTGATGACGCTCGGGATGATGGCCTTGAGATGCGGCGGCGGCCCCGGATCTCCATTCGCCGCGGCCAGCCACTGAGTCGCGCCGTAGTACGACGGGCCGAACATGGCGACGTTGCCGTCACACCACGGCTGCCTGGCGATCCACTCGATGGTGTCGTAGCCGTCCACGTCGTCGGCGAAGAACCGCGGATTGCCGGCGATGCCGTGAGGATCGGGGCCACTGCGAACGCCCTGGGCCACGAAGACGTACCCGGCATCCACGAGGGCGTCGGCGCCGCCTGTTGCTATGCCGTAGCCCCTCTTGAGAACGGCCGGCCACGGGCCCTCTCCTGTGGGGGTCTTGAGGTACGTGTTCATGGTCGCTCCATCCCGCATGGCGACCATGACGTTCTCCGCGGCCGCCGCAGCGGCGCACGAGAAGCCAACCACGAGTGCCACGACGGGCAGGATGGCGGCGTTGAGGGATCCCGGTGTCATGCCGCGTCCTCCGGTCGGAGGCGGCGCCCTCGCAGGCTGCGCCACACGGTCACTCCGGCGACTCCACCTGCTGGAAGTAGTACGCGATCACATGCGCCAGGATCATGTGCACGTCCTCGACGCGGCCGTAGTGGTCGCTGTCTACGGTGAGGTACTGGTCCGCGATCTCCTGCAGGCGGCCACCGCCGAAGCCGCACAGGCCGATGGTGCGGGCGCCGCGGTCGTTGGCCAGCTCGACGGCATTGAGGACGTTGGGCGAGTTGCCGCTGGCGGAGATGGCGATGACCACGTCGCCCTCGCCGACGAAGTTGGCGATCTGCTCCGAGAAGATGCTGTCGTACGAGGTGTCGTTGGCCCAGGCGGTCATCAGCGACACGTTGTCGGCCGGGGCGAAGCACTTGAAGCGGCGCTTGTCGGCATCGCCCTTGTGCCCCAGCGTGCCCTTGGCCATGTCGCAGACGAAGTGCGCCGCCGTGGCCGCGCTGCCGCCGTTGCCGATGACGAAGATGTGCTTGTCGCCTGCCCAGGCCTCGTTGATCGTCTCGACGATTGCCTTGACGTCAGCCATCGGAATGGCGTCGATGTCGGCCTTGAGCGCGTCCATGTAGTCCGTCGTGAAGGTCTCGATTGTCATGGCGGGGCCTCCTCGCATCCTGTGTGGCGCAGGTTGCCAGCCTGCGGAGTGTGTTGGTGCAGTGCCAGGCAGGCTGCCTGGCCCACACTCTCGCGACTGCCGGCTAACGACTGCCGTTGAGCCCAAGCTCCTTCTCCCAATACCCGCACACCTTCTCGGTCTTCTCGACCGACAGCCCGCAGTAGTTCGTAGGGTCGCGGAGCATGTCCCGCTGCCGGTCGGTCATGCGCTCAAGATACGGTGCGAGCCCCTCGGAGCGCTGTATCAAGTCCCACAGCGGCTTCCCGCTCGACTGCGCTTCGAGGGTCAGCTCGCGCATGACCTCGTGCGCACCCGGGTGTCCGTACGCCGCCAGGAGTATGTATGCGGGCTCGGCGGCCACCATGCCGCCGGTCATATCGAAGACCCGCTGCATGGCCTCCTTGTCGGTCACGAGGCGACCGCACACACGCCGGAGCCGATCCACGGTGCTCACGAGCGCGGCAATGATCTCCGGGATGAAGCGCTGCGAGCAGGAGTTGGACAGGTCCCGCTGGTGCTCGGAGATCTGGTCGCAGTAGACGGTGATCATCTGGGGCATGAACTTCTTCCACATGCTCTTCACGTTCTCGAAGTTCCACGGGTTCCGCTTGTGCGGCATGGTGGACGAGCCGACCTGGCCTTTCTCGAAGGCCTCGGCCACCTCGCCGATCTCCGTGCGCTGCAGGTGCCGGAGGTCGTCGGCGAGGTTCGCCAGCACGCCGAAGCACGACACCAGCGCGTGGACGAAGTCGGCCACGTACTCGGGCTCCACGATCTGCGTCGAGTGGGTTGAGGGCTCCAGCGCCAGCTCGGCGAGGACCTCGCGCTCGAACTCGTCGGCGTCCTCAAAGAAAATGCCGCTGGCGTTGTAGGCGCCCACCGCACCGGAAAGCTTTCCTCTCAGATTATCGGCCGTCGTCGCGATGGCTTGAATGCGATTTCCCAGCCGGCTCACGTACTCGGCCATGGCGAAGCCGAAGGTGATGGGCACCGCGTGCTGGCCGTGGGTGCGGCCCATCTGCAGCGTGTCCTTCTCCCGCCGGGCGATGTCGATGAGCACACCCAGCAGCTCCTTGAGGTCGGGTACGACCACGTCGCCCGCCACGCGCTTGAAGCGCCACGCGGTGGCCGTGTCAATGATGTCAAAGGAGGTGGTCGTGAAGTGCACGTACGGCTTCGCGGCGTCGCTCACCCGGCGCTGCAGGCAGTTCACGAGCGCGCGGATGTTGTGCTTGATGCGCGCCTCCTCCTCGGCGACCTCTTCGGCGGTGAGCTCCTGGGCGGCCCTCTCGATCTCCTCCGCGGCGCTGTCCGGGCAGATCCCCCGCCGCGCGAGCGCCTTCGCCAGGGCGACCTCCACCATGGCCTCCGAGGCGACTCGCGCTCGCTCGCTCACGTACGGCCCGAGCCGCTCGCGCATCCGCTCGTCCGCGCCGTAGTACCGGAAGTCCAACGGGCTCACGCAATCGTAGAGGTCGATCTGCATGGTGTTGCTCCTTCGCTAGTCTCGCTCAAGCGCCTCGGGCCCGAAGGGCCGGGGCAGCAACTCCTGTATCGGTGCTTCCTCAACGGCGCCGCCCACCGTCGCGGCAATCACTACCGCCTCGGGCCCGAACTCGTAGATGATCTGCCGACACACGCCGCACGGCCAGGCGGGCGTCTCGCCCTCAGTCACGATGGCGACGGCCTCGAGGCGCCGACAGCCCCCGGCCACGCCCGTCAGGATGGCCACCTGCTCCGCGCACCGGGTCGCGCCGAGGGAGGCGTTCTCGACGTTGCAGCCGGTGTGGATCTCGCCACCCGCAAAGCGCGCCGCGGCGCCCACCTCATAGCCCGAGTACGGCGCATACGCCTTCCGCCGCGCCTCGCGCGCCAGCTCGATGAGTCGCTCTCGCAACGTCTCGCCGCTCCCTTCGGCATCCGGACCTCCGCATTCTCCGCTGCCGCCCTCCTCCCTCCCTGCCGGCCTCGCCACGCGCCGAGTCATTATTCGGTCTCTGGGGGAGCCTGTCAACACATATGTTCAACAAAGAACATATGTTCACACGCGTCTCCCGAAGGCACGACCGTGCGCCGAGGAGAAACGCCCCCGGCAGCGTCGGACGCACACCCACCGTCCGAAGCAGAGACACGAGGTGATCACCCTTGCGGACGAACGCGAATGACCTCAACCCACCCGCCCGCATCCTCATGGGCCCGGGGCCAAGCAACGTCCACCCGCGCGTGCTGCGGGCCATGTCCACGCCGCTCGTGGGGCACCTGGACCCGAGCTTCCTGGAGATCATGGACGAGACCAAGGAGATGCTCCAGGCGCTCTTCCAGACGAGCAACGAGCTCACCATCCCCATCTCCGCCACCGGCAGCGCGGGGATGGAGGCGTGCCTATGCAACCTCATCGAGCCCGGGGACGAGGTGCTCGTGTGCATCAACGGGGTGTTCGGCGAGCGCATGTCCGACATCGTCGAGCGCTGCGGTGGGCTGCTCATTCCGGTGCACGCCGAGATGGGGCAGATCATCGAGCCCGACGTGGTCGCCCGATCGCTCGACAACT
>JASFTE010000475.1:0-4600 GCA_050114035.1 Armatimonadota bacterium
CGTTCGGGTCGGCGCCGCCGGGTGCCCAGAGATAGACCGTGCGGGACCGGTGATCGAACCACCACTCGTTCTCCCGGTCCAGGCACTGCAGACCCAGCAGGTAGTAGTTGCACGTCTTCCGCATCTCCGTGCCCGTGGGGTCGTATGTGAAGTGATCCGAGCCGGCCTCGTGGCGGAGCACGGGGCGCGCCCACGTCAGCCAGTGCCCGATGTTCAGCATGGCGACGGCTCCGCTGAAGTCGGTGCCCGTCTCGGCCAGCGTCTCCTGGTTGACGGCTCCCCGCATGGCCTCGGACGGCGGATTCCGGTCGAAGATGACGCCGGGCTCTGTGCCGCCCGTGTACTGCCTGCTGCGCCAGTGGTAGCCCCGGTCGGTGCATCGCATGCACGCCGCCATGTCCCAGATGTCGCCGTCGGCCAACGACGCGTTGGGCCAGCGCGCAGGCTGCACCATCTCCTCGCCCACGAACAACTGCCACACATCTCTCTCGACGGTAGTCCTGTGGACGGCCCCCTTGTGCCGCACCCAGGGCCCCGGCAGGGCCTCGGTGCCGTCCACAACCGCCTCCTCGCCGGGCCAGACGCGAAACGTGATGGGCCGGTCCTCGGTGCCCTTCACGCCGCGCAGGACGAGGGGGGGCTGGTAGCGACCGGCACGGAGCCAGCATGTGTCGCCGGGTCTCGTCGCGGCCGCGGCGCGCTGTGGCGAGCCAAATGGCCGGGCGCGTGTGCCCGGGTTTGCGTCGTCGCCCGTGGGAGCGACCCAGTACTCACTCGCGGCCATCCTGCTCCCGCCTCCTTCGCCGAGCACGCCGGTGGCGAGCCACAGCAGCGCGCCTGTCATCAGCCCTGCCACCTGGCACACGCCGCTCACGCGGACATCACCCTTCCGTCACTCCATGGTCCGTGGCCGCCACTGCACCTACCTCTCCAACGGCGGCCCGTCGGTGAGGTACGCTTCCTCGCTGAAGCGGTGATTTGCGCGCTTGAATCGCCAGCGCCCGGTGCCCTCCCGGGTCAGGTCGCAGTCGAACCGCAGCAGCAAGGGCCAGGGCCTGGACTTGACCTGGGTGACGTGGCAGATGCCCCACGCGATGCCGCGGGCGTCCCCGGTGTTGGTGGAATCGTCGGGGCTGAAGGCGCCGGCGGCATTTGGAGGGATGGCCACATGCGCCTTGAGCTCGAAGTTGAGCCCGTCCGCCGCGTACTGTACCGTGTTCTTCTCGTAGCCGTCTGTGGTGACCAGCGCCGCCACCCCTTCGCCGTGCCGCCACACGAGCACCTCGTGACCGCTGTTGGTGACGGGGTTGAGCGGCGAATCCGTGAACGGCCCTTCGGGTCTGTCGGCAATGGCAACGCCCCAGGCGCGGCTTCGGTACTCCGGTGCGTGGATCTCCCCCTTATAGTAGAGCAGGCACTTGCCGTTCAGGAGGAGCACGCTGGGATCGTGGATGCCTTTCGGCCCCCACGTGGTCTGCTCGGGCGCGAGGACCGGCTCCGGATGACGGTGCCAGGGCCCGGCAGGCGATTCCGCCCAGGACATGCCAATGACGTTCATGCCCTGCCGCCGATACGGCTGCCCGCTGGCCTGGTAGTACAGGTAGTACTTGCCGCCCGAGGCAAGAACGTTGGGCGTCAGCACGTTGATGCCGTCGAAGGCGTCCTCCGGACCGGTGGACACGGCCTCCCCCTGTTCCTCCCACGTCCTCCCATCCCTCGACGTCGCGTAGCAGATGGACGCCGGGAACCACGTCGCGCTCCACAGCAACTGCGGCTCTTCGTCGTAGTCAATCGCCTCGGTCCGCTTCCTGGTCCGCGTGTACCAGACGTAGTAGGTGTCGCCCACCTTGATGACGGAGCTGGGGTCCCGACGTGAGACGCCCTCCTCCGGCCCCAGTCCCTCCAGCCGGGAGTATTCGAACGTGGTGTAGAACTCGTTGCTCTGGTACTCCTTGCCCTCGCCGTCCCACACTTCGCGCAGGCGCTTGGTCGCGAGGCTTTCCTGCGCGTGGGAAGGGCGCGCCATGGCAAGAGCCGCCAGACAAAGACCCGAGCAGGCGATCCATGCTGCGGTTCTGGTCATCGTGCCCCCTCCACATGGCGATGCGGAACGCGGACGCATGCTCGCCGGGCCCGGGGCTCGAGGAACAGCTCCTCCCGGGTGCCAACGGTGTACTCGCCTGAGGCCAGGATGCGGCTGTAGCCGGCGCGGCCGCCCATGGGATCGCCGCTGGGATTCGCTTCGGCGCCATCGCCATAGGCCACCGGATTCTCCGTGGGCGCCCCCCGTCGGGTGCTCATCGGGGCCCCCAGCACTGCACCTGGCCGCTGGCCAGCGACATGACGAGGCGTCCGTTCGCGGCCGCCAACCCGTCCCAGACCGGAGGCGAGTCCAGACGGTACGTCTTCAGCGCCTTCCCGTCGCCGGCGGAGGCCACCAGGAGCATTCCCCCGGCCCTTCCCTCCACGGCCCGGTAGAAGTCATCCTCCGGGAACTCGTTCGGCATGCCCGCGATGAACAGGGCGCCGCCCGACTTCACCCCATAGGGGTTGAACGGATCGCCCATGGCGAGGTAGAGCACGCCCCCGGCGCAGACGATCTCCTGGGTCTGCTCCATGCCCTCGTAGACCTTGAGGATCTTCCCCGTGGCCCCGTCCAGGGCCGTGACCGGCGCGATAATCCCCAGCGTGGCGTAGACACGATCGCCCACCGCCACCATCCGCCTGGAGAGCTGCACCGGGGTGGGCTTCATCCAGTGCGTGATGTTCTCCCAGTTCGCCAACTCCCGCTTCCACAGCACCAGGCCATTGAACGCCTCCCGTGCCACGAGGGTGTACTTGCCGGGCATGAGCGGCAGGGCGATGGGGGCGAGGTCCTCGATGGTGAAGATCCTGCCCTGCGAAGCCACCATGCACGAGGTCCCGTTCAGCGTGCTGTGGGACCTGCTCCACAGCGCCCCCCCCGACCCACTGCAGCCCTCTGGGCGGCGCGACGACGGAATCGTCCGCGACGGCGTTGTTGTCCGGGCCGTGCAGGTAGTGGGGCCATTCGTCAATGTCCCCGGGGCGCGGCTTGACGCTCCCGGCCCACTCGCGCCCGATCTTGATGTAGGCGACTCCATCGGGCGCGAGGACCCGGCGCAGCTCTCTCATCCGCACCTCGCCGAGCTCCTCGGCGACCAGCAGGTCCACGAGGTTGTCCGTGTACGGCAGGCGAGTGCCCCGCAACTGCTGGACCGACACCCGGCCGTACAGGCCCAGCGACTGGATATGCTTGCGCGCCTTCTCGACGTTGCCCGCGTCGGCGTCGAGGCCGTGGACGAGATACCTGTCGCTGGCGCGCAGAGCCGCTGTGAGCTTCCCGTCTCCGCACCCCAGGTGCACGATCAGCCCGCCCTTGACACCCGCGGCCGCCAGGATCTCCCCCGCCACGGCCTCCTCCTCCGCTGCGGTGGTGCCGTCAGCGCGAGCCGTTGCCCCGATCAGCGCAAGTATGAACGCGGCGCAAACCGCCGCGTTACGCCGAGAGCCAGTGCATCGATCGTCTGTATGCACGCTCTGGCTCCTCTCGTGAGTCTGCCCCCCCCCTCGGCCGCGCGGCGCCATATGTCAGATCGAGTGCCGGCGCCCGCGCCACCTGCCCCTGCGAGACATGAGGCGTCATGGTGGTCCCATCTGTTCCCTGCCCTTCCCCCGAGACCCTCTGCGCCTATACCCACGCCCACGGCCCCCTCCGGCCCCGCGTGGCGCGGGCTTCCCAGCCCGCGAGTGCCGTCCATGCACAGTCCAGGCTACGATTTCACCGCCGCCTTTGCTTCGCGGGAGCCTGTGTGATGTGCTATACTCAGTCCGGCGTCCCTGTGCCATGCGACTGCCGACCAGACCAGACACGGGCAAGCTCCCGAGCAGGGCACCATGACAGCACGAGTACGACAACTGCGCGACGAAATGCGCGACTGGGAAGACATGGTCTGTCTCGAGCGGCCGCGCATTGTGACGGAGTCCTTCCGGAGGACGAAAGGCGAGCCGTGGATCATCCGCCGGGCGAAGGCGCTGCGTGATGTCCTGGCGCAGATGCCGCTGTATCTGCGCGAGGGCGATCTCATCGTCGGCACGCCCACTTCGACGCCCGGCGCGTGGATCTCGTACCCCGAGTTCAGCCTCGGCACCGAGTCCATCGTCCAGATGCGGCACAACTTCAGCGTGGGGCCGAACTTCATCCGGGACGCGCTTCCTGGGGACGTCAAGGAGTACTGGGAGACGCGCAATCTGTACGCCCGCTACCGGGCGCTCCGGCGCGAGTGCTTCGGCGACAGCCAGCCGCCCCCCGAGGACTGGTACCAGCTATCCACCGCCCTGGGTCACGTCACGCCGGACTTCTCGGAAGTGCTGCGCCACGGACTGGAGGGCGTTCGGGCAAGGGCGGAGGCGCGGCTGGAGCAGATCCGCGGCGACGATCCCGCGGGCGCGGAGTTCCTGCGAGCCGTGACGGTGACGTGCGAGGGGGCCATGGCCTTCGCGCGGCGCTACGGTGAGCTGGCGGGGCAGTTGGCGGAGGGGGAAACGCAGCCGACCGGCAGGGCGGAGTTGGAGCAGATGG
>JASFTE010000476.1:0-4596 GCA_050114035.1 Armatimonadota bacterium
CGTCAGCGACCTGCTGTGGTACTTCCCCGACGTCCTGCCCACGGCCGCGGAGCTGGCCGGCGCATCCGCGCCCGACGACATCGACGGCGTCTCCATCGTGCCCGAGCTACTGGGCGAGGCCGCCGCAGGTCGGAAACAGCAGCAGCACGAGTACCTCTACTGGGAGTTGGGCGGCCAGACCGCCCTGCGCATGGACACATGGAAGGCCGTCCGGCCGCGAAACAAGGACTGGGAGCTCTACGACCTGACGGCGGACATCAGCGAGGAGAACGACCTCGCCGGGCAGCGCGCTGACGTGCTCGCGAAGATGACGGCCCTCGCCGAGGAGGCCCACGACGACGCCGTCGAGGGCGTCTTCCACAACCGCGAGATCCACGAGCGGGACCGCCGCGCCAAGTGGGGCGACACGAAGCGGCCGTCCCCCGGGGCGGGGGCCAACACGCTCCCGCAGGAGGGGCTGATCTCCTCCACGGACTGGAAGGTCGCCCGCGTCAGCAGCGAGTCCCGCTCCAACAACAAGCTGGCGAAGAACGCCTTCGACGGCGATCCGATGACCTGGTGGCACACGAACTTCCAGGGCGGGGCGGACGAGCACCCGCACGAGCTCGTCATCGACCTGGGCCGCGAGTACACCATTCGCGGATTCCGCTACCTCGCGCGCCAGGACGGCGGCTGGAACGGGGCCGTGAAGGAGTGCGAGTTCTACGTCGGCGACAGTCCGGACAAGCTGGACGCCCTGGCGGCCAAGGCGACGCTTCGCAAGGCCAAGAAGGCCCAGGAGGTGAAATGCCCGCCCGTCCGCGGGCGCTACGTGCTCCTGCGTGCTCTCTCCGAGGTCAACGACGGCCCCTGGGCCTCCGCCGCGGAGCTGGGAGTAGTCGGAGAGTGAGGCGGGCCGTATGTCCCTCGGGGCCCGCGCCTCTTCCGAGAGGAGCTACACCATGCACACAGACAATGGATGGACTACATCTCGCCGTCATGCGGCGATCTGCAGCGCAATCGGGCTGGCGTTGGCCGCGGCATCCGCCGCCGCCACTGCCGCCGCGTCGCCGGACGCAAGCGCGCTCGCCCGGGAAATCCTGTCCGCTACGGGCGTCAAGGGCGGACTGGTCGTGCACCTTGGCTGCGGAGACGGAAGGCTCACGGCGGCTCTGCGCGCCAACGATAGCTATCTCGTCCATGGCCTCGACGGCGACGCGAGGAACGTGGCGACGGCTCGCGAGCACGTCCGGTCGCTGGGGCTGTACGGGAGCGTCTCGGTCGATCAACTCGGCGGCGAGCGCCTGCCATACATCGACAACCTCGTCAGCCTGCTGGTATCCGAGGAGCTCCGCGGCGTCTCCATGGCCGAAGTGCGGCGCGTGCTGGCTCCGGAGGGTGTGGCGTACACGAAGATCGGCGGCAAGTGGGCGAGCAACGCCAAGCCCCGGCCCGAGGGGATCGACGAGTGGCCCCACTTCCTGCATGGGGCGGACGGGAACGCGGTGGCCCGGGATGATGTCGTGGGATTCCCGTACCATATCCAGTGGGTCGGTTCGCCCACGCACTCCAGAGACCACGAGCTCACCACCTCGATGGACGTCATGGTGTCGGCGGGGGGACGGATCTTCTACATCATGGACGAGGGGCACACGGCGATGCCGTACTTCCTCCCCGCCAGGTGGCGCCTCGTGGCACGGGATGCTTTCAACGGCGTGATCCTGTGGAAGCGCCCCCTGGAGAAGTGGCGGCCCCACCTCGTCAAGGGACGCAAGTCCCTGGCCGCGGATCTGTGGCGCAGATTGGTGGCCACGAGGGATGCGGTCTACGTGACCGAGACGATATTCGGCCCGGTCATCGGACTCGATCCGGCAACAGGCGAGATGGTCAGGCGATACGTGGGCACCGAGAGGACGGAGGAGATCATCTGTGAGGACGGCGCTCTGTACCTCGTCGCGACCACCTCGGAGCCCGAGGACGTGGACAGGCGCCAGCTGGCCCAGAGGCGCCAGGAGCCAGACCAGAAGCGCCTGATGGCGGTTGATGCTGGTACGGGCGCGATCCGTTGGACCGTGGAGGGCGAGGAGACCAGGGGCGTCCATCCGGTGACACTCGCCGTGAAGGGCCGCCATCTGGTGTTTCAGAACACCGAGGCCATCATCTGCCTCGACTCGCGCAGCGGCGAGGAGATATGGCGATTCGCGAGGCCGAGCGGCTACGCGCGCCCCGGGTACGCAACTCCGACGGTTGTCATCCACGATGACGTCGTGCTGTGTGCCGACAAGAAGACGGGCGTTCAGGCTCTGAAGAAGGGAGAGCCCAACTACGAGCTGATCGCTCTCTCCGCCGAAGATGGCGGCGAGTTGTGGCGCTGCGACTGTGCCGACAACGTGGGGGCATCGGCGGACGTGTTCGTTGCCAACAGCCTTGTGTGGGTGGGGGAGAGCCCGCGCAGAGCAAGCAGCGACTACAACACCGGTCGCGACCTCCATACTGGCGAGGTCAAGAAGACGTTCTCCCACGAAGCGAACTGGCCCACGATGCACCACCACCGCTGCTACCGGGACAAGGCGACCGAGAAGTACATCCTGGCGGGCCGGACGGGAATCGAGTTCGTGGATCTCAGCTCGGGCGAGCTCACTACGCACCACTGGGTCCGGGGGATCTGCGAGTACGGGATTATGCCGTGCAACGGGCTCATATACTCCCCGCCCGACCAGTGCGGATGCTACATCGAGAGCAAACTACACGGGTTCCACGCCCTCGCCCCGAAGCGTCCGGGCCCCCAGACCTCACCCCCGCCCGAGAGCCCGAGCCGTCTGCAGCGCGGACCCGCGTATGGCCAGCGAATCAGCACAGCCGAATCCACAATTCGCGCCCGGGAGGACTGGCCCACCTTCCGCCACGACAACAGCCGCAGCGGCCACACGCGCGCCACGGTCCCCGTCTCCCTGAAGCCGCTGTGGACCCGGAAGCTCGGCGGCAGGCTGGCCCAGCCGGTTGTCGCCGGCGGCCGGGCCTTCGTGCCCCAGCCGGACACGCACACCGTCTTCTGCCTGGACGCGGCCTCGGGAGAGGTGTTGTGGCGCTACGTCGCCGGGGGCCGCGTGGACTCGCCCCCGACGGTCGCCAACGGCCTGGCCGTGTTCGGCTGTCGGGACGGATCGGTCTACGCCCTGCGGGCCTCGGACGGCGAGCTTGTCTGGCGCTTCCTCGCGGCGCCCCGGGACCGGCGGCTCGTCGAGATCGGCCAGGTTGCCTCCGTGTGGCCGGTCTCTGGCAGTGTGCTCATCGAGAACGGCAGCGTCTACTTCGCGGCGGGCCGGTCCACGTATCTAGACGGCGGGGTGTATCTGTACAAGCTCGAGCTGGCGACGGGCAAGCCGCTCCTCGTGAAGCACTACTACGGTCGTGATCCGCAGACCGGGGAGTACGTGAGCCTCTACACGCCCTTTGACGGAGAGGTGCTGCCCGACCGTGAGCTTCCGGGGCTGCTTCCGGACATCCTCTCGTGCGATGGCAAGAACATCTACATGCGGAACGTGCCGATGAATCGGGAGCTCGTCATACAGGACCTCGAGTACGTGCCGCATCTGTTCGGCTCGATGGGCTTCCTGGAGGATGCATGGTGGGAGAGGACATACTGGATATACGGCTCGCACTTCTACTCGGGCGCCCGAGGGCACGGCTATGCCAAGACCCTCTATCCCGGGGGGAGAATCCTCGTCTTTGACGACGAGTGCGTCTACGGATACCGGGAGGCCTCCCTCGGCGCACGCGAGCAGGGGATCTTCCGGGTTGACAAGAGCCCTGAGTTAGTGGACGTGGTGGCCCGAGCCAGCCGGCCGCAGCGACGGGGTGCAGAACCGCAGCAGCCGAAGGCGGCAGGCTCCGGGCGGGAAGACGAAACCGAGTATGTGTGGAAGAACGGCATTCCGCAGGACCCCAAGGCCATGAGCCTGACGAGCGGCCGCAAGCCGCTGACCGACAGGATCAGGAGGATGACCAAGTACGAGTTGACTTGGCGCAATGACGCGCCGATCCACGTGCAGGGAATGGTCCTGACCGACGAGCGGGTCCTCATAGCCGGATCAGCGAAGTTCGATGAGCAGAGAGCCCAGCAGTACCTGACGGAAGCCCCGACAGACACGTTCCGCCTGGAGCCATTCCTCCAGGATGCCGTGGACGCATTCGACGGGAAGAGCGGCGGCGTATTGTGGGCTGTCAGCAAGGGCGCGGGGACGAGACTGGCCGAAACGAAACTGCCCTCCTCACCGGTATTCGATGGCATGATCGCCGCAGGAGGACGGCTGTTTCTCTCTCTGAAGGACGGCTCCGTCATCTGCCTGGGTGGAAGCCGGTAACGACCCGGACCTCGCGGTGGAGATGCAGCGGCCAGAAGCAAAGCGTGACGGAGATTGCGGCGTCGGTCGAGGGGCGATTGCCCGCGAGGCACGAGTCCAGGGGATGCAGCATTGGCTTGTGGCATGGTAGATAACTCCTGGGGACGAGTTGGCGCGGCCTTGCGGGCGACCGGGCACTTCCGTGCCCATGGCTCAGTGCGAGGCGAAACCCGACAGCCAGGACTGGGCGGGCCGAGACGTCCTCCGCCAGGCA
>JASFTE010000477.1:0-4545 GCA_050114035.1 Armatimonadota bacterium
AATATGGTCGCGGTGTCCAGCGATCCGCTGCTGCTGAACTGGGAGAAGGTCACCGGCCGGGCCGTCATACCCATGACGAATCCCGACGGCTCCCCGCTGCCCTATCGCGTGTTCGATCCGTGCATCTGGAAGCAAGGCGGCATGTACTACTCGCTCTCGGGCGGGACGCTGCCGGACGGACCCGGCGGCAAGCGAGTTCGGGCCAACTTCCTGCTCCGCTCAGAGGATCTGGCGAAGTGGGAGTATCTGCATCCCTTCGTCGAGGACGACCACTACTCGCTGGTCGGCGATGACGGGGCGTGCCCGTACTTCTGGCCCATCGGGGACCGGCATATCCTGCTGCATTTCAGCCACATGAGCGGCGGGAAGTACCTGCTCGGCGACTACGACACGGAGCGCGACAAGTTCTTGGTGACCGCCGGCGGGGACTTCAACTTCGGCCCGTACGGCCCCGCCGGCGTGCATGCGCCCTCGGCGACGCCCGACGGCAAGGGCGGCGTGATCGTGATCTTCAACATGAACCCGGGCAAGCCCACCGAGGGCTGGAACCAGATCATGACGCTGCCGCGCCGCCTGACGCTCGCCCCCGAGGGCGAGCCGGACGCCCTGCGGATCGAGCCCGCGGGAGACATCGAATCGCTGCGCCAGGACCATGAGCGCGTCGAGGCGATGAAGCTCCCGGCGAATGAGGAGGTCGTGCTCGAGAGTGTCCGGGGCAACGCAATGGAGATCGTCGCGGAGATCGACCCGAGGAGGGCGCCGATGCTGGAGATGAGCGTGCTGCGTTCGCCGAACAAGGAGGAGTTCACGCGCGTCGCGTTCTTCAGGGAACGGGGCTACAGACACCGGGAATACGGGAGGCAGCACAAGTACGGCAATCGGAACAGCAGCTTGGTCACCATCGATTCATCGTACTCGTCGGTGCTTCCCGACGCGCGATCGCGGGCGCCGGAGACGGCCCCCGTGTTCATCGGTCGGGATCAGCCCCTGAGGCTGCGCGTGTTCGTAGACAAGAGCGTTGTGGAGGTGTTCGTCAACGGGAGGCAATGCGTCGCGCTGCGCGTCTACCCGGGGCGCGAGGACAGCGTGGGCGTATCCCTTCGTTCCCAGGGCCAGGATGCGGAGCTCCGATCCCTCGACGCCTGGCAGATGCAGAACATCTACGAATAGGCGCGATCTCGGCGACACAGGCCACAATCCCTGACCCCTGGCGCCGTTGCCGCCAACCACGGAGGTCACTGCTATGTCCCCGCATCCCAACCAGGAGCGCGAGAACGCCATCATGGAGCACCACGAGCCGTACTGGGGCGAGATTCACACACATACTGCCTTGAGCGACGGCAATGGGAGTGCGCCGGACAACTTCGAGATCGCCCGGTCGCACCTCGATTTCTGGGCGATGGCCGACCATGCCTTTGACGAACAGGTTTTCAGCCTCGACTACAGGACGTTCTCGCCCGACAGGTCCCTGCTCAACGAAGAATGGGACGAGATTCAGGAGCTCTGTCGCACCTACGAGGACCCCGGCATCTTCATCCCCTTCTTGGCCTACGAATGGACCAACTTCCAGTACGGACACCACAATGTCTACTACCTGGAGTACGATGAGCCGATCCGCATGCCGCCCACGCTCCTGGCACTATACGGGTCGCTGCGGGAGGTGCAGGCCTTCGTCATCCCCCACCATGGCGCCTATCCGGTCGGCATCTGCGGCAAGGACTGGAGCTGCCACGACGAGCGCCTCACGCCATTTGTCGAGATCTACTCCCTGCACGGTTCCTCCGAAGCGCCCGGGGGCATAGAGCCTCTCCTGACTGCCGGCAGCTGGATGGGACCAGGGGGCTCCGGCGGAAGCGTTCAGGAGGGGCTCGATCGCGGCTACAGGCTCGGCATCATGGCTTCCAGCGACTCCCACGGCGACCATCCCGGCGCCTACGACACCGGGCTGATCGCTGCGTATGCGCCGGAGCTGACGCGCCAGTCGCTCTGGGAGACGTTCAGGCAGAAGCGCATCTACGGCGTGACTGGCGACAGGATCACCCTCGACTTCCGCCTCAACGGCCGGCCCATGGGCAGCTCGGCGGACAGCCAGGGCGCGAGGGAGATGGAGATCCTCGTGGTGGCATGGGACACGGTCGAGCGGGTGGACATAGTGAAGAACGGCGCGCTCCTTCACAGCTTCGTCGAGCCCGTCGGAGCTTCGCCGTCGCCGACCGGACAGACCCGCTTCCGGTTCATGGTCGAGTGGGGCTGGGACCGGCAGGATCAGCGCGATTGGGAAGGCAGGCTGAGAGTCGAGGGAGGCAGTATCCTCCAGGCAGTTCCCTGCTACCGGGGCAACGCGGCCAGTCGCCTGGGAAGAGGCATCGCCCATCTGAGTGCAACGGAATGCCGTTGGACCTCCACGACGCCGAGGGTGGACATCGGCAGATGCTTCAGGAGCTTCGCCGACGCGCTTGCTGTCGAGGCGGAGTGCGACCCGGCGGCGCGGCTCCACTTTGCCTTCACCTGCGCCGGTCTCACGCGCGAGTGGTCGGTGTCACCGGCACAAGTCCTGCGGGAGTCCGGTGTCACGTACATGGAGCAGATCCCAGCCACGAACGACGGCTCCCACTGGCACCACATGGAGAGCGTGGCCAAGGTCAAGATCCATCAGGGATGGCCCGCCGAGCGACTGACCCTCAACCTGAGCTTCACCGACCACGCGGGGCGGGAGCCGGGCGGCTCCACGGACTACTACTATGTCCGGGTCCTTCAGGCGAACGGCCAGCGCGCCTGGTCGTCACCCGTCTGGGTGACGGGGTAGACTTCCTGTCCGGTATGGGCTCCAGTGGCAGTTCCCCCTCAGCGCAGGAACGTGGACATGCGAACGGGATCATCAGGCAGCCGGGGAAGGCGAAGCATGGCCATCCGACCAGGGGCGCTGCCCGTGCATGGACTGGCTGCGATGCTCCTGCTCTGCGCCACGCGTGCTGGAGGTATGGAACCTGTGGAGCTGAGGGCCAAGGACACACTCACGCCCGTCGAGATGGACGTGGGTGATGTGCTGCAGTTCCGGCTGCGCGGTGGCCGGGTGTTCACGCTGGCGTTGGAGGACACGCACGCGGCCATTGTCGAGCGGGTGGAGCCGGGCGGCATCGTCTACCGGTTCACCGCCCGCGTGCTTGTCGATGGCGAGCAGATGGTCATGGAACGGTACGCGTGCAGCCAGGAGTGCTTCTACGAGCCGTACGTCATCAACGGGGTGCGCATCTGGCTCGACATCGTCAGAGACGTCTTCGACCTCATCCCCATCCGCTACCCGCGCACGGGCAACCGGCAGTGCTTCCCCCGGAAGGCGGCCCGCCTGGCGCTGCAGGACGCCACGCTGCGCGTCTGCCCCCAGGAGACACGGTCGTGGATCGAGACCGAGCGGGAGTTCCTGGATGTGGGTGACTGCTACAACGGCGACGACTGCTACCTCGGGCCATACCTCGGGCAGGCCTGCCACGTCGGGATGGACCTCAACCATGCCAGGGGCAGCCCGCTCTTCGCACCTATCGACTTCGACACACAGGCGTACTTCAACAGCCTCGCCATGGGCCACAACAACAACCGCTGGCGGGGGATCCGGCGCTGGGAGAACGGCGACATCTGGGCACTCCAGACGCACCACCTCATCGACCTGCTGGTGCCCGAGAACACTCCGCTTGCCGCGGGGACGAAGTACGCGACCACCGCCGGCGTCCACGTGGGGAGCCACGAGCACACGCACTTCGAGTTCAAGATCGCCCGGCCGCGCGATCCACCGAGCGCCGGCCGGCGGAGCGACGCCGCCGCCCCGTTGTCCATCGCCGTGCCCATCGATTTCGACGACGAGTCCGAGCTCGCCCAGGCACAGCCGGAAGTCCTGCACCTGGACCCGTGGATCATGTTCTGGCAGATCTTCGAAGACCGCAACGCCCGGCGCGGCGAGCTCCACGCCGCCATCAGTCCACTCAGCCCCGCGCGGACCGGAGACCCGGTGCGCTTCGCTGCCGAGGGCTCCCGTCCAGGCCCCGGCGGAGGGGACGTGCGCTGCTACTGGGCGTTCGGCGACGGCGGGGCGGCCCGCGGGATGACAGCCTCACACGTCTTCGCCCGGCGGGGCGTGTACCCAGTCACGCTGGTCGTGGACAACGGCGTCCGCCGCGCAGCGATTACGCACCACCTCACCGTCGCCGGGGAGCCCGTCGCGGAACCGGTCCTCGCCCTTGCCGCACCCGACGAACCCTCGTTCCTCCCGCGCCCCGTATCCGCCCTCGACGTGTACGGGCGGCCCGTCCGGCTCCTCCCGCACCGCTTGTACTTCGTTGCGCGGGCGTCGCGCCTGATGCCTCGCCCCAAGACCCTTCGGCTGCAGAACCTGGGGCGCGGGGACCTCGGCCCCGTCGCCACTCGGATCGAGTACGAAGAGGGAACGGGGTGGCTAAAAGCCGCCGCGAAGGACGAGCAGGCCGCAGAGCTCGCCGTGGATGCCACGGGGCTGGCGCCCGGCACGTACCGTGCGACGGTCGAGGTGACCTG
>JASFTE010000478.1:0-4543 GCA_050114035.1 Armatimonadota bacterium
GTGTTCGGCTCGGAGAACCCGGTGCAGCGCTGCCGCCGGCACAAGGTAGGGAATGTGACGGGCCACTTGCCCGAGGAGCTCAAGGGCCAGGTGAAGTGCGTGATGCGGGCGGCGTACCGTCTGGACGCTGACGAGGGGATCGCGAAGCTCAAGCACCAGGCCCGGTGGTTGGAGAGCGAGTATCCGTCGGCGGCTGCGAGCCTGCTGGAGGGCTTGGAGGAGACGTGCACCATCAACCGCCTGGGGCTGCCACCGAAGCTGCGACGCTGTCTGGCCACGACCAACATCGTGGAGAGTCCGACCTCGGGAGTGCGGCTGCGGACGGGACGTGTGACGAACTGCAAGCATGGGAAGATGGTGCTGCGCTGGGCGGCGGCGGCGTACTTGGAGACGGAGAAGCACTTCAAACGCATCGACGGCTACGAGCACCTCTGGATCCTGAAGGCCGCCCTGGACGAGGACCGAATCCCTCACCAGGAGCTGGTCGCGTGAGCCGCGAACCCAAGAGCGCCGTCGCTACCTTCAACTGAATACGGGACATGCTCGCCCCCCCTGATGAACTACCACTATTCCCCCCTGCCGGCGACAATCAGGATTCCCTCTTGGTGACGGGGAGAGGGGCCATGTGAGTGGCTTGGATTCGGTAGGCTCACATGGTCACCGATCACCAAGTGAGGATAGTGATGAAACAGCTGCGCAGCGGGCAAGACGTTGACGCTGTCGGCCGCTCGGGCCGGCATGGACGTGAAGACGGCGCGGAGGTACCGGAGCCTGGATCAGCTCCTGGGCCCTCTCCTGAATGTAGTCCTCCCACGTCGTCTGTTCCAGGAAGGACTCTCTCCCTCCCCGCCGAAAGCACCGTAGGAGTCGCGGTTTCGGGGGGCTTGTGAAACCCCGCACAGGCGTGGGAATCAGGCTGGAATGAGTCGTTCTGTATCCTGGCGTACATTTTTCCACCGCATGTCAACAGTTTCCACCACATTCTCCACAATTGGGGATTGAGGGCAAAATGAACGTAGAAGAGCCAGAGAGCCCGAAAACGCCACTTGCGGCGGAGCTCGTGACCGTCGGGAGGCCGCCAGTGTGTATCGCGCATCGGGGCGCGTCGAAGCAGGCGCCGGAGAACACCGTGCCGGCGTTCCGGAGGGCCATCGAGCAGGAGGCCGACGCCATCGAACTCGACGTGCGGGCCACGAGCGAGGGCATCCTCGTGTGCATGCACGATGCGACGCTAGATCGCACCACGAACGGCAGCGGGCCCGTGGAGAAGATGAGCTTCGGCGACATGCGGAAGCTCGATGCGGGGAGCTGGATGTCGCCGGAGATGGCTGGGGAGCACGTGCCGAGCTTCGCCGTCGGGCTCGAGGCCATCACGGAGGGCGCGGTGTGCGCGGCTGAGTTGAAGGTGACCGACATCGAGAAGCGGGTGCTCGAGACCATCCACGACTGTGGTGTGGAGGAATCGGTGATCGTGGTCTCGTTCAGCGAGGCGACGATCGCGCAGATGACGGAGCTGGCCCCGACGCTCGCGCGCGGCTGGATAGTGAGCGAGGACCCGCCGGACGACCGGCAGGGGCATGCGGCGGGGCTGGTGGCGCGGGCGTGCGCGTGCGGCGCGGACCTGATTTCGGCCAGCTTCACGACGATTACCGAGGAGCTGCTCGAGGCGACGCACGAGCGTGAGATGCCGCTCTGGGTGTGGACGATCGACAGCGAGGAGCCGATGGGGGCGCTGCTCGCCGCAGGCATAGACGGGATTACGACGAACGTTCCGCACGTGCTGCGGCGGGTGATGGACGAGGGGATCGAAGAGGAGCCCGAATAACAGCATCCTCGGGAGGGATGTGACAGCCATGTCGGATACCATGAAAGCAGCAGTGCTGCACGGGGTCGAGGACCTGCGGATCGACGACGTGCCGGTTCCGTCCCTGCCCTCGCCGCACGACGTGATCGTGCGAATCCAGCAGGTGGGCGTGTGCGGATCGGACATCCACTACTTTCGCCACGGGCGCATCGCGCACTTCGTGGTGCAGGAGCCGATGATCCTCGGGCACGAGTGCGCGGGGGAGGTGGTGGAGGTGGGCGACGAGGTGACGACGCTGAAGCAGGGCGACCGGGTGGCGCTGGAGCCGGGCGTTCCGTGCCGGCGGTGTGAGTTCTGCCATGAGGGGAAGTACAACCTGTGCGCAGACGTGGTGTTCTTCGCGACGCCGCCGGTGGATGGGGCGTTCTGTGAGTATGTGGCCTCGCCGGCGGACTTCGCGTACAAGCTCCCCGACAACGTCTCGGCGGAGGAGGGAGCGATGATGGAGCCGCTCGCCGTGGGCATGTGGTCAACGCACCGGGCCCGGGTCGGAGCCGGGGACTCGGTGGCGATACTGGGCGCCGGGCCTATCGGCCTCGTGACGCTGCAGGCGGCGAGGGCGCGGGGGGCGACGACGCTGATCATCAGCGACGTTGAGCAGCCGCGGCTGGACTTCGCCGGGAAACTCGGGGCGACGCATGCGCTCAATGCGCGAGAGTGTGATGTTGTGGAGGCCGTCAAGGAGATCACCGGAGGGCGCGGGACGGACTCGGTGCTCGAGGCGGCCGGCACGGTGGAGACTCTCAACCAGGCGCTGAAGGCCGTGAAGACGGGCGGGCGGGTCATCGTCATCGGCGCGCCGCCGCAGGACGAGGCGCCCATCTCGATACCGGACCTCATCCTGCGGGAGCTGGACATCGGGGGGATCTTCCGCTACGCCAACATGTATCCGCGCGCCGTCGCGGCGGTGGCCGCGGGGCGCATTGACGTGAAGAGCATGATCACGCACCACTACGCGCTGCCGGAGACGCGGGAGGCGCTGGTGTTCGCGGACGAGAACAAGAGCGAGTGCCTCAAGGTGGCAGTGAGCGTGGAGTAGCCGCCGGCGTCGAAGCACGCCGGGGCCCCACTGGGAGAGTCGCGATGATGCACCTGCAACTTGCCGCCCTGACGCAGCAGCAGATGGCGTGGGCGATAGTCCTGTTGGGCTACTTCGTCATCCTGATCCTATTCTACATCTTCGCCATCAAGCCGCGGCGGGATGCAATGCGGCGGCACAAGGAGCTGGTGGAGGGTCTATCCGAGGGCGACAGAATCGTCACGGCCGGCGGGATGTACGGGCGCGTGGTGAGCGTGAAGGAGAAGACGTGTGTAGTTGAGGTGGCGAAGGGGACGCAGATCACCATACAGCGCGCCGCTATACGGGCCCGCCAGGAAGACAGCGCCTGAGCGCCCGGCGCTCCCCCGCCGTGAGGTGGTGCGACCCATGAATACGCTTCTCTCCGCAGTGCAACAGCACGCCGGGCTCATCGCGGCGGCGGCGTGCGTGCTGGGTCTGTGCCTGCTCATCTGGCTGGTCGTGCTCACGCGGCGGCTGCGGCTGGTGACGCCCCAGATGCGGCACCTCGTGCGGGATATGGAGGGCATGAACGCGGCGGACATGTTCGCGGCGCACGTGGCCAACGCCGAGATGACGAGGCGGTGGGCGGCGGATGCGACGGCGCTGGGTAGGGAGCTGTCGGAACGTCAGCGAACCTGCTTGCAGAGAGTGGGGCTGGTCAAATACAATGCCGAGGAGGGACTGGGCGGGGAGATGAGCTTCTCCGCGGCGCTCCTGGACGAGAGCGACACCGGGTTCATCCTCACCTCGATATACAGGCTCGAGGAGTGCCGCATCTACGCCAAGCGGGTGGAGGGCGGCCTGTCGCAGCAGCAGCTCTCGCAGGAGGAGCAGCAGGTGCTCGACGAGGCGCTGGCAGTGGGGCGCACTGAGGAGGGGGACTAGCAGAGCGTTGGCGGACACAGACGCTGCACGGCAGGAACTCGACGCGGAGTTCGCCCCGCTGCGGCACGGCATCGAGGCCGTTCGTCGGCGTCTGCTGTGGAGTCGAGCGGCGCGGAATGCGCTCCTGGCCGCGGCGGCTCTGATCACTCTCGCCATCGCGGGCGTGCTCATTGGCTGCGTCGGACCGCCCGGGTGGACGGCGCGGGCCGTGCTGCTCGCGGTCGCCGGCGCGGCGCTCATCATCGGGCTCGGCAGTGTTGCACTTCCACTTCTCGCGCCCCCCAGTCTCGCTGCAGCCGCGGCGCACATCGAAAGGGCGTTTCCCCGGCTTGACGATCGGCTGCTGAGCGCCGTCGAGCTGGCCGAGGCACCGAGGCCGGACATCCACTCGCTCGGATTCGCCCGGGCGCTCATCGCGGACACGCGGCGGGCGGTCGAGTCCCTGACGCTCCGCTCCGCCGTTGACCTCTCGGGCGTTCGGCGCGCCGCGCAGGCCTGCGCCGCAGCGGCGTGTGTGTGCGCGGTGCTCGCCGCGGTCTTCCCCCAATCATTGCCGGCACTCTTTGCCACGCCCACCCCGGCGGTGACGGCGCCGCCGGCACTCCCTATCCGGGCCGCGCCGCAGCGGCCCGTGGTGGAGGCGACCGCCCCGCCGCCCATCACTGACGTGACGCTTGCGCTGACGCCACCGAGCTACTCAGGGCTGCCGCAGCGGACGGTCACCGATCTGCCCC
>JASFTE010000479.1:0-4540 GCA_050114035.1 Armatimonadota bacterium
AGGACGAGTGCCGCGTCCGTGTTGAGCAAGGAGATGGATGTTGATGCGGATTGCTTTCCTGACGGCCCTGGTGGCTGTTGCTCTGAGTATCGCGGGGGCGGCGCTCGCACAGCAGGCCGAGCCCATCGTGGTGGCCAGCAAGATCGTGGCCCGGGTGCGCGACGCGGGCGACTTCACCAACGTGTTCCAGCGCACGGCCAAGGTGCAGCAGCGCATCACGGAGTGCATCTCGAAGAAGGAGGCCGGCACCCCGAAGATGTGGCTCAAGAAAGAGAACGAGCGCTGGTCGATCTACTGCCACACCACCATGCTCATGCAGGTGTGGCCGGGGGACGCCGCGCCGCAGAACATCGACGAGCTCTCCCTGGCGAAGATGTGGTTGACGAACTTCGAGCGGGAGCTGCCCAACGCCGAGCCGTTCCGCTTCAAGCTGGCGCGGGAGGGCAATGCGGCCTACGAGCGGCCCATCAAACCTGCCACGGCCGAGAACCCAGGCGACGAGGGCACCGAGACCGGCAATCCCAGGGTGCTCACGCAGGCACCGCCGCGCAGTACGGCGCTGCTCGTGGTGCTCGATTGCTTCGACATCATGCGCACGTACAGCGAAGAGGAGTACGAGGCCAAGAAGGACGTGCTTGGCCAGCGGCTGATCGACCGGCTGCGGCCGTTCGTTCTGGGCACGGTGGAGATCGAGGAGCCGAAGACTACGAGCGGGGCGCCGCTGACCACACCGGCACCCGGCGGCGTCGCGCCCAAGCTGGCGCCCGGCGCTCCCGCCGGGCCGCCACCGGTGCCGGAGGCGCCGACGGCGCCCACCCCGACCACTCCGACGAAAACGGCCGCCGGGACTCCTCCGGCGGTCGTTCCGCCAGAGCAGGTGGCAGAACCGGCGCCGCCGCCGCCGTCGGGATCGGGCGACTGGTACGCGAAGGTCCCACAGAAGCAACGCATCGGGCGGAAGATGAACGCGATCCGGCAGCCGCTGGCGGACATGCGTGACCGTGGCGACCCGCAGGCCGACCGCGTCGAGAAGCTCCTGGCCGCGGCGAGGAGCAAGTTCTACAGCGGGCAGTTCGACCAGTCCGAAGAGGCCGTTGACGCGGCGCTGAAGATCCTGGAGCTGGAGGTCAAGTAGCTCCCGGCACGTGTCAGTCCCACATCCGCCGCCCACTGCTTCTGCCGACCTTGACCCCGCTACTCCCCCGGCGCTACAATGCTCTTGCACGCAACCGCGACCGCGCGCCTGCTGCGCCGGTGGACCGCCATGCCCGAACGCATCCTCGTCGTCGATGACCAACAGGAGACGTGCGAGCTGCTGGAAGAGGCGCTCGGTGGGGCGGGCTATGCGGTGGAGTGCGCGCCCGACGGCGAACGGGCCGTGGAGGCGGTGAAGTCGGGCAAGGACGGTTACGACCTCATCGTGCTCGACCTGGACTTCGGCCCGGCCAAGCCGGACGGGCTCAGCGCTCTGGCCGAGCTGAAGCGCATCCATGGCGATCTCCCCGTGGTCATGCTCAGCGGCAAGGGCACGATTGAGACCGCCGTGCAGGCCATGCACACGGGCGCCGCCGACTTCGTCGAGAAGACGCCCTACATGACCGACGCGCTCCTGCCGGTTGTCAAGCGCGAGCTGCAGGCTGCCGAACAGCTCCGGAAGACCCGCGAGCTCGAGAGCCAGAACGTCGCCCTCGCCCGGGAGCGCGACTACTTCCGCGAGCGCCTGCGGCAGAGCTACGACATCATCGGCGACAGCGAGCCGATGCAGGAGGCGCTCGGGCTCGTCGATGCCGTCGCCTCGCTCCCGCGCCCCGTGCTGATCTGCGGCGAGCGCGGCACGGGCAAGGAGCTCGTCGCCGCGGCCATACACTACGGCGGAGCGCGCGCCGAGGGGCCCTTCGTCGTGGTGAACTGCGCCGCCATCGCCGAGGGGCTCCTGGAGTGCGAGCTGTTCGGCCAGGAGGAGAACGCCTTCGACGGCGCCCCGTTCAAGCTGGGGCGCTTTGAGATTGCCGACCACGGCACGCTGTTCCTGGACGAGATCGGCAACATGTCCCTGGACTTCCAGACCAAGATCCTCCGCGTCATCGAGTACCAGAGCTTCGAGCGGGTGCAGGGCACCGAGCGCATCGACGTTGACGTGCGAATCCTGGCCGCCACCAACGCCGACATCCAGGGAGCCATAGAGGGGGGCAGGTTCCGGCCCGATCTCTACGACCGGCTCGCCTTCCAAGTGATCCACCTGCCCCCGCTCCGCGACCGCAGTGAGGACATCCCCGCCCTGTGCAAGCATTTCATCGCCCGCTTCGCCGAGGAGATCGCCGGCGTGGAGCCAAAGCCCGTCGCCCCGGCGGCCCTGGAGCGACTGACACCGTACGACTGGCCCGGCAACGTCCGGGAGCTCAAGAACGTCATCGAGGGCGCGCTCTGCCGGGCGACGGGTCCGGAGATCGGCCCCGGTGACCTGCTCCTGCCGCAGACGGACGTCGCGGAAGCAGCAGAGGGCTTCTCGGACAAAGTCTCCTCATTCGAGAGATCCCTCCTCGTGGGGGCGCTCGAGCGCAACAACTGGAACCAGAAGAAAGCGGCGGCGGCACTGGAGCTGAAGTACGACCAGTTGCGGCACCTGTACAAGAAGTACGATCTCCGATCGCTGCGACCGTAAGATCCGGCCGTGGGGCCGCATACGAGCGCTTCTCGTCCTCAACACAGGATTGGGGCTCACTACCAGCGAACTGGGACTTCCCGCCGCCGCGAGCCGACGCATGTACGTTCCCGGGCTGGCAAATTCGTTGCAGCCAGTCTGTCGGGTACGCCCGCCCCACTGTGGCGGACGCGCGGAGGCAGGAGAGCCGTCGTGGAGCACTGAGGATCAGGGCGATCCTCGAGGATCGCAGCGATCCTCGGGGGCGGGCGACCCAGGGCCTCTCCCGCGAATCGTCGGGACCCGCGGGGAGCTGCCCAGCAGAGGAAAAGACGCCGATGGTGGAGGTGTCCACAGTGGGAATTCTCACCCGTGTCCGGCGAATCGTGAGTGCGAACGTGAACGACGTGGTGGATAAGGCGGAGAATCCGGAGAAGATGGTCAAGCAGCTCATCCGCGAGATGGAGCAGTCCCTCGCGGAGACCAAGGCGGCGACGGCCAACGCCCTGGCGAACCAGAAGAAGCTGGAGCGCAAGCAAGCCGAGAACGCCGCCGAGGCGCAGCAGTGGGAGAACCGGGCTGCGCTGGCGCTGGAGAAGGGCGACGAGGACCTGGCCCGGCAGGCGCTGCGGCGCAAGAAGATCTACGCGGATCTGGAGCAGTGCTTCGTCGAGCAAGTGGAGAGCCAGAAGCGGACGGTGGAAGCGCTCAAGGCGTCCATCGCCGCGCTAAACGCCAAGCTGGACGAGGCCAGGGCCCGCGCGAAGCTGGTCATCGCCCGCTCGCGGCGCACGAAGGTGCAGAAGAAGGTGGAGCGCACGATGGGCAAGGTCGGCGACACCAGCGCGTTCCGGGAGTTCGAGCGCATCGCTGAGCGCGTGGACGACGAGGAGCTCACGCTGGCGGCTGCCGCGGAGCTGGACGTTGACACGCTGGAGGAGAAGTTCCGCAGGGATGAGGAGGACGCGGAGATCGAGTTCGAGCTGCAGGAGCTCAGAGAGCGCGTGACCAAAGAGGGCGCGGAGGCGGCCGGCGAGACGGCTGAGGGCGGAGACGAAGCCGCGTCCGGCGACGACAGTATGTGAGCGGAGTGAGCGATATGGGGCTGCTCGAACGGATAAAAGGCCTCGTGTCATCGAACATAAACGACCTGCTCGAGAAGGCTGAAGATCCCGAGAGGGTGCTCACGCAGCTCATCGCGGACATGGAGGAGGACCTGGCGGCGGCGCGGCTGGAGGTCGCATCGGCCTCTCGGGACGAGCGCGCGCTGCACGATGAGTACCGGGACAACACGGCGCGCGCAGAGAAGATGGCGGAGAAGGCCGTCATGGCCGTCGAGCACGGGGACGATGGGCTGGCCCGGGAGGCGCTGCGGCGGAGGCGGGCCTCCGAGCGCCTGGCCGTCACGCTGAAGCAGCAGTGGCAGGTGCAGCGCCAGAGCATGGACGCGCTGCGCAAGCACCTGGAGGGGCTGGAGCTGAAGATCGAGGAGGCGCGGCGCAAGAAGGACCTCATCATCGCCCGCCGCCGCCTGGCGCAGGCGCAGAAGGGCCTTCAGGCCACGGCCTCGTATGTCTCGGCGGCCGGCGCAGGGGAGACCTTCGAGCGTATCGAGGACAAGGTAGAGGATCTGGAAGCAGAAGCAGACGCGGCCGCGGAGCTTGCGAGCTCCTTCCTGGAGGCCAGGTTCGAGAGCCTCTCGGACGAGGCGAGTCAGGTGGACGCGGAGCTCGAGGAGCAACTGGCGCGGATCAAGGCCGAGGTCGAGAGGAAGCGGGCGAGCAAGGCGTCGCCCGAGGCGCGGCCGGATGAGGCGCGAGAGACGTAGGCGCCAGGCGAAGTCACGTCGTCCCGCCGTCGCCCACTGCGCGGCGGGCGCGCCACGGGCGCAGCCTGGCG
>JASFTE010000480.1:0-4536 GCA_050114035.1 Armatimonadota bacterium
TGGCCGGATGGTTTCGGGAGGAGTGCCTCGGCTTTCTCGTTGCCCTTGTCATTGTCGTGCCCACGCTTTGCTTTGCCTATTGGCTCATCGGCCGCAGCCCGCGGCACTGGTGGCTGTGGTTCGGCGCCGCCTCGCTCCCGCTCAGCGTGTTGCTCGTGGTGATCGCGCCGGTGGTCATCGACCCGCTGTTCAACAAGTACACGCCGCTGCGCGACAGTGAGCTCAAGGCCCGCATTCTCGCCATGGCCCACCAGCAGGGCATCGAGGCGAGGGACGTCTACCAGGTGGACAAGAGCAGGCAGACGCGGAAGCTCAACGCCTTCGTTACGGGACTGCTCGGCACGCAGCGCATCGTGCTGTGGGACACGCTGCTGGCGGCGATGCCGCCCCGCGAGATCGAGTCGGTCATGGCCCACGAGATGGGCCACTACGTGAAGCGCCACGTCTGGTACGGGGTCCTGACGGCCGTCGGCGTCGTCACCATCACGGCGCTGCTCGTCAGCCGCATCGCGCCCCTGCTCATGTCCCGCCTCCCCGCCCACCTGTCGCTTGGCGGCCTCGACGACGTCGCCAGCTTCCCGCTCATGGCCCTCCTGGTCGTCGCCATCGGCTTCCTCCTGGCGCCGGCAGCGAACGCCGTCTCGCGCCACATCGAGCACCAGGCCGATGCACACTGCCTCCAGGTGACAGGCGATCCCGACGCGGCCATCGCGTCCTTCCGAAGCCTGTCGCAGGCCAATCTCTCCGACCCCGAGCCACCGGCCTTCGTCGAGTTCTGGCTCTACTCGCACCCCTCACTGGCCAAACGCATCGCATTCGCCGAGCGCTACGCAAACGAGCGAAGCCAACCGATCCTGCGATCGCCCCCAAGCGAGTAGCCAGCTCCCTCTCCGCCTTGTCGCGCCCTCTTCAGCGGTGCTATAATCGCTCCAGGTGACATTCCGCCCGCGGAGCTGTTCGCGTGCCCAGGCTCACCCCCATGTTTCGGCAGTACAACGCGGCGAAGCAGCAGTACCCCGATGTGCTGCTGCTCTTCCGCATGGGCGACTTCTACGAGCTCTTCGGTGAGGATGCCGAGATCGCCGCCCGGGAGCTGGAGCTGACGCTCACCTCGCGCGAGGCGGGCAAGGGCAATCGCATCCCCATGTGCGGCGTGCCGCACCATGCGGTCGAGCGCTACCTGGCCCGGCTCATCCGCAAGGGATACCGCGCCGCCATCTGCGACCAGGTGGAGGACCCGAAGCAGGCCAAAGGCCTGGTCCGCCGCGAGGTCACCCGGGTCGTCACGCCCGGCACCGTGCTCGAGGACGCCATGCTCGAGCACGGCAGCCACAACTATCTGGCGGCGCTGGCGCGCGAGGGCGGGCGGATCGGCATTGCCGCCGCGGATGTGTCCACCGGCGACTTCCTGGTCACCGAGATCCCCCAGGCAACCGGCGACGCCGGGCCCGATGGGCTCGGAGCCGTCCTGGACGAGCTCCACCGACTCCAACCCGCCGAGATCCTGCTGCCCGACGGACTGTACGACGACGAGGGGCTTCGGCCGCCCATCGAGCAGAGCCTGCAGGCGCGCATCACGCGCATCGAGACAGACGAGTTCCCCAGCAGATCGCCCGCCGACGCCCTCGCCGAGCACTTCGGCGTCAGCTCTCTGCGAGGCTACGGCTGCCACGACATGCCCGCCGCCATCGCCGCCGGCGCGACGGTGCTCGCCTACCTCCGGGCCAACCACCTCGCCGCCCTGCCACACATCACCGGCATCGGCACCTACAGCGTCCAGGACTTCATGGTCCTCGACGGCACCACGCGGCGGAACCTGGAGCTCACCCAGTCCCTCCACACCGCGGCCAGGGAGGGCAGCCTGCTTGGCGTGCTCGACAGGACGCTCACGCCCATGGGCGCGCGGCTCTGCAAGCAGTGGGTGCTGCAGCCGCTGCTGGACCGCAAGGCCATCGAGCAGCGCCTCGACGCCGTTGAGGAGCTCGTAAACGCGCCCGACCTCGCCGAGGGCATCGCGCGGGAGCTGCGGCGCATCCGCGACATCGAGCGCCTCATGAGCCGGACGGCCGCCGGCACCGCGAACGCACGCGACCTGCGCGCGCTGCACGAGTCGCTGACACACCTCCCTGCCGTCCGCGCCGCCCTCGAGCAGGGATGTGTGGCACGGGTTGCTCGTCAACCCGTGCAGCCCTCGGCGAACGAAGACACGGGTAGCAAGCTACCCGTGCCACACGGAGATGAAGATGGACTGCTCTCCGACATCCACGAGCGGGTAGATGTGCTTGACGACGTCGCCGAGCTCATCGATACGAGCCTGGTCGAGGATCCACCGGCCGTCATCACCGACGGGGGCATGATGCGCGGGGGCATCGATCCGGCCCTCGACGAGCTGCGGGGCTCCAGCTCCTCCGGCAAGCAGTGGATCGCCGAGCTCGAGGCCACTGAGCGCGAGCGTACCGGCATCAAGTCGCTCAAGGTGGGCTTCAACCAGGTCTTCGGCTATTACATCGAGATCTCCAAGCCCAACCTGTCCCTCGCTCCCGAGGACTACATCCGCAAGCAGACCCTCACCAACGCCGAGCGCTTCATCACGCCGGGGCTCAAGGAGCAGGAGGCCAAGGTGCTCGGCGCCGAGGAGAAGATCGCCGAGCTGGAGCGCGAGCTGTTCATCCGGCTGCGGGAGCAGGTGGCGGCGCACGCGGCGCGGGCACTGCAGACGGCGCGAGCCCTCGGCGAGCTCGACGTGCTGCTCGGCTTCGCCCGGGTCGCCGTGGAGAACGCCTACTCCAAGCCCATGATTCATGACGACGACGAGGTGCGCATCGACGGCGGGCGGCATCCGGTGGTGGAGTTGGCCAACATGGGCCGCGCATTCGTCCCCAACGACTGCCTCGCCAACACCGGCGCCGACCGGATGCTCATCGTCACCGGCCCAAACATGGCCGGCAAGTCCACCTACCTGCGCCAGGTGGCCCTCATCGCACTCATGGCGCAGATCGGCTCATTCGTGCCCGCGCGGGCCGCGAAGATCGGCATCGTCGATCGCATCTTCACCCGCGTCGGCGCCCGGGACGACCTTGCCAGCGGCCAGAGCACCTTCATGGTGGAGATGACCGAGGCGGCCAACATCCTCCACAACGCCACCGGGCGCAGCCTCGTGGTGCTCGATGAGATCGGCCGCGGCACGTCCACCTTCGACGGACTCTCCATCGCGTGGGCCATCGCCGAGTACATCATCAAGCACATCGGCGCCAAGACCCTCTTCGCCACCCACTACCACCACCTCAACGAGCTGGCCGAGATCATGGAGGGCGTCCGGAACTACCGCATCCTGGTGAAGGAGGAGGGCGACGACATCACGTTCCTGCACAAGATCGCCCCGGGCGGCACTGACCGCAGCTACGGCGTCCAGGTGGCGCGGCTCGCGGGGCTCCCGCCCGAGGTCATCGACCGCGCCCGCCAGGTGCTCCACACCCTCGAGCGGGACCAGGTCGCCGGCATCTCCCCGGATACCGGCGCGGTCGGCCCGCCCATGCAGCTCCAGCTCTTCGAGGCCGCCCCCGACCCGCTCATCGAATCCCTCAAGGACCTCGACCTGGACGCCATGACGCCCATGGAGGCGCTCACGTGGCTCAACGAGGCGAAGCGGAGGGCCGCGGAGCGGAAGCGAGACAAGTAGCAGCAAGAGCTCGGGCAACCGGACAGCGCCGTCAGGTTGGTGGTCGGGGCGGCGTGAAACCCGGCGACGGGGCTTCGCTGCCTGCGGGCTCGGCAGGCGGCTCCTCGGCGAGGATGCGCTCGAGTAGGGGTGCCTCGGGGCCGCCCGGCCGCTGTCTGACCCAACTCTCCAGAGCCTCCGTCGTCAGGGCTGCCGACATCTCCATCGCCCGCGCGAGTTCCCGTGTAGCCGCCTCACGTCGTCCACGCCCTGCCTGGGCGATGCCGAGGGTGATGAGGTACTCCGGGCGGCGCTCGAGGGACGGGTCGAGACGCACCGCCTTCGCCAACTGCGCGACGGCCTCGCCGAACTCCCCGTTCTTTGCCATCAACGTCGCGAGCTCGTACCGCAGATCCGACTCCTCCGAGTACCGAGTGGCCCGTCCCGCGGTCTGGTCCGTCATCGTGAGCCGCAGCGTCAGCCGCATCTCCCGCAGCGCGTCCCCGTGCCGACCCGCGGCATCGTATGCCAGCGCCAGCTCGTGGTGCCCCCCGATGCTGCCCGGCGCCAGCTGGATCACGCTCTCCAGCTCCGCAATGGCCTCCGCGTGTCTCCCCGCGGCAAGCAGGTCCTGCCCCTTCCGGAAGTGCCCCACGATCTCGCCGCTGGGCACCGCCTTCGGTGCGAAGTGTGATGCGATCAGGAACGCGGCCCCGCACAGCACCACCAGAAGCGCCGACACGCCCACGATGGACCAGTTCGTCCGCCGCGCCGATGGCATCGGCCGCCTCCGCGCGTCCGCGGACCCGCAGCTCGGGCACGCTTTGTCGCCGGGGCCCAGCGCGCGGCCGCACTCGACACATTCCCAGGATGGCGCG
>JASFTE010000481.1:0-4533 GCA_050114035.1 Armatimonadota bacterium
CGAGGATTGAGGTGAGATTGCTGCGCACGCTCTCGGCCGTGTTCTCCAGGTACTCCCCGGTGTCGATGCTCGCCCAGAAGTCCTTGATGTTGTTGGTGGCCCCCTCCTGGAAGATGCGCGTCGTCTCGCCACCCTCCCACTCCTCGCCGTTGCGGATCCAGACCTCGCCCCCGTAGTGCGTGTCCACCGTGCCCCCGGAGCCGTATACCCGCACGCACATGTCGTGGAAGCCCTGGAGAAACTGGCTCGAGCTGAAGTCGATGATGACGTCGTTCGGGAACCAGTACGTGACCACGAAGTGATCCCAGCAATCGCCCGCGTCGGTCCGCACCTTCCGCCCGCCGGTACCGTGGGCCCGCAGCGGATTGGCGTCAAGGAGCCACGTGGCGACATCGAGGACGTGGATGTTCTGCTCCACAATGATGTCTCCCGAGAGGGCGATGTCGAAGACCCAGTTGCGCAGGCGCGCCTCGGGTGTGCCCGGCTCGGTCCGTCGTCCCACTCGCCGAGTGTGGTAGAAGCACTGCCCGCACACCGGCTGCCCGATGGCGCCCTCATGCACGCGACGCGCCGCCTCGCGGAAGGCGGGGTTGTTGCGCGTCTGGAAGTCCACCAAGAGAGAGAGCTTGCCCCTGGCCTTCCGGCCGCACTCCAGAATGGTCTGGCAGCCGGGCACGTCCACGGCCATCGGTTTGGCCAGGAACACGTGCTTCCCCGCGTCCACGGCGGCCGCCGCCTGCTCCGGGTGGAAGTACGGCGGGGTCTCGATGGCCACGGCGTCCAATTGGCCCTCGAGAAGCCGCTGATACCCCGACAGCCCGGTGTGACATCTGTCCGGCTCGATGCCGAACCGCTTCTGAGCGGCGTCAACTCGGTCCTGGAAGTAGTCGGCCGCGGCGACGATCTTTGTGTCGGAGTGCTGCTCGAAGAGTTTCCCGATCCAGATGCCGCGGCCGCCGCAGCCGATGATGCCCAGCTCCAGCTTGCCATTGGCATCCACCGCCCGCGCCGAGCGCGGATTCAGCACCGTCAATGCCGCGCCGGTGGTACCGGCAATGAACGCGCGGCGGGGCATTCCCTCTCCGGCGGTATCTCGCTTCATGGAGGCCCTCCTTTGCCCGCTATTCCGCGCAGGGGGGCGGTCCCCTGCCTCGCGCCGGGGTGGACAGGGGGAGCCGGAGGCCGTGGAATCGGAGCCAGAATCACGGCAGTCCGGGGCCCCGACGGATTCGATGCCTTCGTCTCGCTCATCAAGACGTTCCTCGTCCGCGGAGAGGATAGGTGCGAGAGAGGGAGGCGGGGATCCCCGGGCCAGTCCTACCGGAAGCAGTAGATCTTCCACGTGTCCGTGCTCGCGAACAGGCGCCCCCTGGCTGCCGCCAGCCCCTTGACGACGCCGTCCACCTGCTTCGACCAGACCTCGACTCCGTCGGAGGCGCGATACGCGGCGACGGCGTCTCGCCCGCCCGCCACCAGGTACTCGCCGACGAGGATCAGGGCGTCGGCGTAGTCGCACTCGACGGTCCACTCGAAGCAGCGCTGCCTCTCCTCCTGCAGGCCGGCGATCTTGCCGTCGAGCTGCTTGTACTGCGCCGATCCCCTCTCCAGCTTGTCGCGCTGCTTCGCCACCCGGCCGATGTCCGCCGACAGCTCGATGTAGCGGGTATGGTTGAGCGCCAGGAGCTGCCCCCGCGTGCCGATGTACGCGCGGTCGCCCGCGACCACGATGTGCCTCGCGCCGGCGAAGGAGCCGAGCTTGTCGCGACTCTCCCCGCGGTACTCCTCGAGCGTCGCGCTGGTCTTCCCGGGGCCGTAGATGATGGATTCGCCGGCCGTGATGAGGGCGTACGTCCCTCCGCCGCCGCCAACCTGCCCCCTTCGCTCGCCAGTCCTCCTGTCGAACACCCACGGCCGGTCGCGCCCGCCCGGGAAGTACACATGCCTGGACGAGGCGAGCACGTATCCCTGCGGCGACATGTCCGTGTACCGCGCGCGGAAACAGCCGGGCCCATCGTCGCCGCCCGTCCGCGCGTCGAGGGCGCACACATAGACGCCCTCGGAGGGGAAGACGCCGACCGTGCAGTAGGCGATGCCGTCCCGGACGATCACGCCGCTCCGGTTGGGCCAGAGCGAGATCATCTTCCCGTCGCTCGGGACCTGGTAGTCGCTCGGCGCGGCCCGGTACTTCCACACCAGCCCTCCGTCATCGGCCCCGACGCAGTAGGTGCAGCCGTCGTCTGAGCCGAAGTACACGCGCCCGTCCACGACGTGCGGCGCGAAGCGCACCGGGCCGTCGGTCGTGTAGATCCACCGGGTGCTCCCGCTCTGCGCGTCGAGACAGCGCAGCGAGTCCTCGCCCGAGCTCCCGAAGTAGACCGAGTCCCCCACCGCCGCCACGTGGAACACGGAATCCAGGTCGAGCCGGTCCTCATTGTCCACCGTCGGGCTGCGGTAGTAGTCTCGCCTGGCGGGCCCGGGCCAGGCCGACCGCACCGGCGTGCTCGCGGAGTAGACCCATCGCTGCTCCAAGTCCGGGACATCGAGTGGCCCGGGCGAGATGGCGCTGCGCCGGGCATCGCGGTTGTACGTGGGCCAGTCGTCGCCGGCAGCTCCACCGGAGACCGGGCTCCGCGGCGCCAGCGCGGCACATGCCAGCGCCACGCCCAGGCCGATGGTGACGATGCCCCGTCTGCGTAGCCTCTCACTCATCTGTCCCAGCGCCTCTGTCGTTGCTGACCACTGGCTGGTAGTCGTCCTTCGTCCGGTACGCCATCGACGTATACACGGGCCACCCGCAGCTGCAGCCGCCGCCGGACACGGGCGACATCAGCAGCCCGTGGCCCGAGATCAGGCCGATCCAGCAGTTCGACCGCAGCCGGGCGAACTCGCTCTGGGTGTTGGAATCGAGATCCCAGACCTCGTCGTTGAAGTCGCGGTAGTGCAGCATGTTGGCCGCCCCGGTGATGGTGCCGCACTTGGAGCGCCAGGGGAACTCCGTGTCGATCTTGGCGCCCGTCTCCCAGTCGTAAACGTTCGGCTCCTGGAACAGCCGCCCCCGCGCGATCACCGGATGCTGAATGTGATGGCCGTGGTTGTTCGAGCGCCACCTGGGCCGCACTTGCCACCGCGGGGATCCGTCCCGCGCCGCGACGACGCGGATGTCGTACTCGCCGCCGAAGGAACTCACGACGCCCACCTGCTCGTCGTGGTGCACGAGGTAGACCACGATGGGCTGGTTGGCCATGTCGAAGGGCTGCTCCCAGATCGCCTTCCCCGTCCGCGCGCTCAGTGCGACCAGCCGGACATCGCCCCACAGCTCGGGCCCGAGCTTGCGCCCGGGAGAGCCGGCGGCCTCGAGGCTGCGGCTCTCCAGGAAGTAGATCTGGCCGCCGCCCATGGATATCGTTGGATTGATGATGAGCCCGTTCGAGTACGTCCACAGCCGCTTCCCATCGCCGATCCGGTCGGCGAACAGGTTGTCGCTGCACACATTGTGCGTGTCTGCGCCCGAGCGCTTGTCGAACCAGAACTGCGGCCCCGCGAAGCCGGCCTCCATGCTCCCCCGCCGCACGGCGCTGCCGAACAGCCGCGCGCCGTCGGTGGCGACGTACCCCCAGTCGTATCCGTCGTCCGCGAGGCGGTAGCTCATGCCGCGACGCCCGGAGTCGGCATCGAGGCGCCAACAGCGATCTCTCACCGCCAGGAAGAGGTACTCACGGCTCGCGCAGGCGTTGCCCGTGTTACGCGGGATGTTGGTGCGGCGGAAGTGCGGGATCTCCATGGACCAGAGTATCGCGCCGTTGTACGCGTCCAGTGCGATGACCCGCTCGTGGCCCAACACAAAGATGCGTCCCGCCGTCGAGAGCGGGCCCTGCATGCGCACCTGCCGGTCCATCATGGCGTTGGGGCCGGGGAGCCCGAACCACTGCACCTCGAGGGTAGTGCCCGCCTCCCCGCGCACCAGCTCGTCGCCACTGTTGGCGCTCTGTCCCGCCGAGCCATAGGCGTGAGTCCACTGCCCCGCGCCGGGCAGCGGATCGGGCCGATGGAGAACGGCCCACAGGCCGGCGGCGCCCTTCACGATACGGCTCCGGACGCCGCCGCCCGAGTCGGGCGTTGTGTCTGAGGTCGGGCCTTTGAGCCACTCCTGAATCTGCTTCCGAGTCACGTCGGCCCCGTCGCTGCGTGGCACGCCCAGGTAGGCCTTGCCGCCCTCCGGGCGCAGCTTCCGCATGACCTCCCCGGCGTCTCCGCCCAGTTGCCCTCCGGCGATCAGCTCCCCCGATACGATGAGGTTGGCGCACATGTCCGGGAAGGGCAGCCGGTCCAGGGACTCAACGTGCCGCAACGTCACCCGGGAGCCGTAGGCGCCAGCCGCGAGAAGCCTCTCGCGGCCGCGCTGGACGGCCGCGCGATCCGTCGATACGCCGACCACGTAGAGCCCCGATCGCTGGGCGATCTCGCGGGCGAGTCGGCCGTCGGCCCAGCCATAGTCGATGCAATACCCGCGGTCGATGCCGGAGTGCTCGAGCA
>JASFTE010000482.1:0-4528 GCA_050114035.1 Armatimonadota bacterium
TCGAGACACACCGCATGGGGCCAATGGGCATGAACCGGGACAGCTTCACCGACGAGGTCATCTCGCTCCCCGTCTGGGACACGCACAATCACCTCGAGGGCTCCAGGACCCTCTGCGCCCAGAGCTTCTGGGACTTCGGCCATTACTTCTGGTACCTGCGCGAGCTCGAGGGCGTCGGCTATCCGCCTCCGGACGAGGCCATGGCGCTACCCGAGCCCGAGCGGGCCGAGGCCTACGTGCGGGCGTTCCATATCGGGCGCAACACCACGTGGGGCCAGGCCGTTCGCCGGACGCTGCGGGATCTCTGGGATGTGGAGATCACCGACGCGGGGAGCGTCCTGGCGGCAAGCGAGAGGATCGCGGAGACGGGCCGCACGCCGGGGTGGGCCACGGAGGTGTGCGGCAGGCTCAACATCGCGGCGCTCGCGGTGGGACGCATCACGGACAACGGCATCCAGGAGATTCGCGACCGCCTCCACGTCATGGGATCGATCCGGCTCCCGGACGCCGACCAGCCGGAGGAGGTCGAGCGCCACGCCCGCGACATCGCGCGGCAGGTGAAGGAGCTATCCTCACAGGGGCGGCGCGTCATCCGCACACAGATGCCCGCGAGCACGACCGTCCCCGAGCCCAGCGACACGGACGAGTACCTGCGCCACTCGCTGTTCCGCGCCCTCGACGCGCACGGCTTCCACGTCCAGGTGTTCATCGGGATGGTCCCGCCCACGCCGGGATACGAGCCACGGACCAGGGCCCACGGGCACTACGCCGTCAACGACCCGGCGCGCGTTGCGGCGCTGCACGACCTCTTCGACATGTACGCCGGGTGCACGTTCGAGATCGTGAACGCCGCCCAGCTCAGCAACCTGGACATCGTGCAGGCGGCGCGCATCTACCGCAACGTCTTCCCCGGCGGGCTCTGGTGGTTCAACTTCCGCGCCAGCAACTACCGCGAGATCATGCAGTACCGGCTCGAGGCGCTGCCCGCCACCCGGTGCACGCTCATCGCCTCCGACGCCCGCTGCATCGAGTGGTGCTACTGCAAGACGCTCCTCGTCAAGCGCCTGCTGGCCGAGTTCCTCCACGACCAGATGGCGCGCGGCTGGATCGACCGCGAGACGGCGCTGTACGTCGCCCGGGAGTGGCTCCACGATGCCGCCGCCCGGCTGTACCGCGGGGAGCCCGAGGCGGCCCCGCCGACCACTGCGACCGCGTGAGGAGAAATGCCGTGAGCAAGCAGCCCAACATCGTCATCATCATGACCGACCAGCAGCGGGCGGACCTGTGCGCGCGGGAGGGGTACGCGCTGGACACCACGCCATCCCTCGATGCCCTCGCCCGGTCGGGGACGTGGTTCGACCGGGCCTATACCTCGAACCCGACCTGCGCACCCGCGCGGGTCAGCATGCTCACCGGCCGCTTCCCCAGCGCCACCCGCGTGCGCAGCAACCATAACATCCCCGACGCGCTCTACAGCCGGGACCTGATCGACGTGGTGAGCGGGCTCGGCTACAGGACCGCCATGGTGGGCAAGAACCATTCGCACCTGGCGCCTGACCGGATGGACTTCTGGTTCCCCATGGGCCATGGCGGCGGATCGGGCCCGGACCGCACGGAGCAGGAGGTCGCCTTCGACGAGTACCTCGCTGGACTCAGACACCGGACGGACCTGAATCCGGCGCCCTTCCCCGTCGAGTGCCAGGGCCCGTATCGCTGCGTGAGCAAGGCAGTGGAGTGGATCGATACGCTCGGCGGCGATCCGTTCTTGCTCTGGCTCACCTTCGCCGAGCCGCACAACCCCTACCAGGCGCCGGAGCCGTACTTCTCCCTGTTCCCGCCCGAGGAGCTGCCCCGGCTCCACACGGACGAGCGCGCGCTTGCCGGCAAGGGGTTCAAGTACCAGTGGACCCGGGGGATGTGGGAGCGGATCTTCCCCACCCACGCGGACGACATCGACCGCACCCGGTCCAACTACCACGGCATGCTGCGGCTGATTGACGATCAGGTGAAGCGATTCGTCGAATCCCTGGAGGCGCGCGGCCTCGGGGACGATACGATCATCGTCTTCGTCGCCGACCACGGCGACTTCGTCGGCGAGTACGGCCTCATCCGCAAGGGGCCCGGCATCTCGGAGCGTTTGATTCGGGTCCCCCTGCTCTTCACCGGCCCCGGGGTCGTGGCGGGCGAGCAGCCGCACGCCGCCCACGTGTCCATCGTGGACATCATGCCGACCCTGTGCGAGGCGATCGGGGCGCCGCTGCCCGAGGGCGTGCAGGGCAGGAGCCTGTGGTCGTTGCTCACCGGGGATGAGTACCCGGCCGCCGAGTTCGAGAGCGTCTACGCCGAGCAGGGCTTCGGGGGGCTGCACTACACGGAGGACGATGACCTGGACCCGGCCGAGGAGGGGGCGGTCAACAACGGCTGCACCTTCGACTGCCTGAACAGTTGGACGCAGAGCGGCGCCCTGCGCATGCTGCGCAGGGGCGACTGGAAGCTCATCTACGACATGAACGGCGCCGGGGAGTTGTACAACCTGGCCGAGGACCCGGCGGAGGTTGACGACCGCTACGACGACCCGAAGGCCGCAAGCATCCGGCAGGAGCTGCTGGCCGATCTGCTCGCCTGGACGATCCGGACCCAGGACCCGCTGCCCTACCCGCGGCACCGATACGTGTACAAGGGTGATCGGAGGAACTACTGGGCCCCACACAGGTGAGCGCCGCGGCGGGGGGCAGAGGCTACTTGGTGAGCTTCACCCGGTCGTGCGCGCGCACGATGTCGTAGTAGTCCTCGATGTTCTCGACCGTGCGGCGCGCCTGGAGCTTCGCGATCTCCTCGCGCGTCATGCCGGCCGTGTCGGGCATCGGCTCGCCCGGCCACCATGTGGCCCCGTGGGCATCGATCCAGACGTACTTGGTGCCGGTCGTCATGGCGGCGGCGAACTGCTCCCGGAACGCGTCTATGGGGTAGCGCGGGCCGCGGTCGGCATACTGGCCGATGAGCTCATCGCCGAAGATCTCCTGCCTGCCGCCCCAGCCACGGAAGCCGCCCACGGCGTCCGTGATCTGCCGGGCGTAGCCCAGCGGCCGACAGCCCAGCGCCAGGCTGCAGCGCTTCTGCCAGTATCGCTGCGCCGCGTTGTTCACGAGCGTCCTGACGGCGACGTCAATGGACGCGGGATATTGCAGCAGGTCCGCCGCGTTGGTGGTATCGAGGGTGCCCTTGGCAAGCAGATGGACTCCGCCTTTGTAGCGAGCTTCCCCGGCCTGTTCCATGATGCCCTGGAACAGATCGCCGAACAGTGGCCCGTATTCGAGCAGCCCCTCCGGCATCAGCAGAAGCTCGAGCGACGGGTCTGCGCCGAACACCACTCTCGCGATCTGCTGCCCGCGCGCTCGGGCCGCCTGGCGGAGCGTCGCCTTGGTGTAGCCGGCGTAGTCGTAGCCGTTCCACTGCGGCCAGAACTGATCCGCGACGCCCTCCACGTCGATGGCCACGCCCTTGCACTGCGCCCGTGCGGCGAACATGGCGGCCTGCTGAAGGCCCTCGAGCACATTGGCCCAGTTCTCATCGTCCAGCGGGACGGGCAGCAGGCTCGTGCATGGCACGTACAGGAAGGTGTCGATCTCATGCGCGCGGCATGCGGCGCTGCAGACCTGCACCTCCTGCAGCATCGCGTCGTCTGCGCCCATGGTCGCAGGATCGCCATCGACGCTCCACACGTCGTCGCGGCAGTCGTCCATTATGCCCTGCAGCAGGAAGCCGCCAAAGCCCCGCTCCGCCCAGGTGGCGGCGTCGTCCCGGAGCCCGTTGATGGGGAGCGGAGACAGCAGAAGCGTCTTGGGGGGCCGGCGCCGCTTATCCGGCACGAGGGCGACGGAGCGGGACGGGAGGCGCCGCAGCGAGACGTCCTCGAACCAGACCGTGGTGACGCTCCGACTGCAGTTCTGCAGTCGTATCTCACCGTCGTCGAGGCCGGCCCGGATGCTTCGCTCGCACGCCACTCGACGCCAGCCCGGCCCGACCTGCTCAGGGGGGCAGTAGACATCGCCCAGGTACGCCCGCACCAGGCCGCGCTTGCCCTCCTGGCAGCGGACGAGGAATGTGAGCAGGTAGCGGCCCGGGGGCAGCCCGATACTGGTGTAGATGCCGGGGCGCGCCGTGGCGTCCAGGTTCCGCGCGGCCAGGGCCGCCGTGCCCCGGAGGCCGGCGTTGGGTTCGACGCCGCTCTGGAACTTGCCGGAGACCGGCGCCCACTGCATCCCCACCCAGCCCGCCGGCACGCGGTTGGCGGCCACCGCGTCTGCCAGGACCTCCGGAGCGATGGTCCCGCCGACCTGCTCGAACCCGGGATTCGGCAGGCCGACTTCCTCCTGCTGGCCGGCGCTCGCCCCGGCCACGGAGGCCAGCAGTACGACAAGGACGACGCGATGCGCCCACGGTGGCCGCCCGCGCCGTGTATGCTCAGCCGGATCTCGCCTGCGACAGGATGGCCTGTTCATGAGAACACTGCCTGCTTCTTGGACAG
>JASFTE010000483.1:0-4524 GCA_050114035.1 Armatimonadota bacterium
CTCCCGGGCGAGGTGAAGCTGTTCGGTGACCTCGAGAGGCTGACGGCCGGGACGGAGGGGGATCTGCTCGTGAGGCTGCCGCTGGAGTGGGCGTTCCGGCGCGATCCCCGTGACACGGGCCTCGTGCGCGGGTGGGCCGGACGCCCGGCCGACCTCACCTACTGGCGGGAGCACAGCAGCGAGTACGGTATCCTGGCGCGCAAGGACTATCCGGCCGCGCAGTGGGAGATGATCCGCACCGACCTGTACCCCCAGGCGCAGGGCGTCCTGCATCCGGACTGGCAGTCTTACACCGGCCACTCATGGTACAAGGCGCAGATCCAGCTCAAGGCCGCCCAGACGAAGGGTGAGGTGCACATCCGGTTCCCCGGCCTGTTCGCCGAGGCCTGGCTCTACGTCAACGGGCGCCTGGTCGCGCACCGACCGCAAGCGGGCCTGTGGTGGCGCAACGACTACGCGTTCTCGTGGGACGTGGATGTGAGCGGCAGGCTCAGATCGGGGCGCAACGACATCACCGTGCGCAACCACAACGCGCACCACCTCAGCGGCATGTTCCGTCGGCCTTTCCTGTATCGGCCGACGGGACAGTGAGAGAGGAACGAAGGACGCGCGCCCTGCATCAGCGTCGGGCTATCCCGTCGCCTTCCACCGCTTGAGCGGATGGGCCCGCTCCTGCAGCGGCAGCTCGACCCGGCTTCCCTGGACGTGCGAGGCGAAGGCCGCCTGGATCATCTCGTAGGCGTTCCGGCCGTCCTGGAGGCTGACCAACGGCCTGCGGTCTTCCTCGATGGCCGCGATGAGGTCGTGGACGATGGGCGCGTAGCGCTGGGCGCGGGCGTTCCGGGTGTCCGCGGTCGGCGCGTCGGGGAGGGGCTCCCAACGGGCGTCCTCGTCGCCCGTCGTCCAGGAGGACTTGCGCAGCAGGCGGATCTCGGGGATCTCCGTCAGACGAATGGTGACGATCCCCCTGGTGCCGTACACGTCCACACCCCAGCGCCCGCCAGCGCCATCCGCGGTTCGTACCGAGCTGAAGTGGCCGTAGACCCCGTTCGGGAAGCCGAAGGTCGCCTGGACGCGATCCCCGACGATGGGGCCCAACTCCTCGGTGGCATCGCGGACATCCGCCGGTCCGGAGGGCCGGTCGCCCTCCCCAATGTCGGATGCACACCACAGGGGTCTGCCGGCCAGAGCGATCATCAGGTCGAAGGAATGGGTGCCGAGGACGATCATGTCCTCGCCGCCGGCGCGGCGATCCTCTTTCCCCCGGCTCCGGAGCTCGAGAACCTCCCCGATGATCCCCTCATCCAGGATCATGCGTTTGGCGTGCTGGACCGCGGGGATCGTGCGGAAGTTGAACCCGATCGCCCATTTCAGGTCCCTTGCCTCGATGGCCTGCACCATGGCGTCGGCCTCGGCCAGGTCGGTGGCGATGGGCTTCTCTATCAGCCCGTGGGCGCCCACGGCGGCGGCGGCGAGCAGGTACTCCCTGTGGTTGACCGTCGTGCGGGGGCCGATGGTCACCAGATCAGGCTTCTCCTTGTCCAGCATCTCGGTATGGTCGGCGTAGGTCGTCTCGGCCCCGGCCTCGGCCGCGTGTTTCCGGCGGCCCTCCTCGTCCGGGTCGGCCACGGCTACCACCTCAACGTCCTCCCGGACGGCCCAGACCCGGTGCAGGCCGTGACCGTACCCGCCGCAATTGGAGTCGCCGACTATGCAGACCCTGTGCTTGCCATCCCTCGGCGCGCCGAAGGCCATCACCGGCAGGGCGGCGGCGGAGGCGACGAATCCGCGTCGGTCGATTGTCATTGGGGACCTCCGTGAGAGCTTCGGGCGATCCTACTCGCCGAAGCCGTATCTCTTCTGCGCGCGCTCGAGGGCCGCCCTGACCTGCTCGCTGTGATCAACGGGCGTGTCGTTCAGTAACTCCAGCATCGCCCGGCCGAAGCCGTTGCCGATGCTGAAGAAGATGTCGGCACGCCCGCGGTAGTGATAGCCCCCGTCGAACTGGGGCCCGTCCATGACGATGAATGGGCTGGTCTTGACGTAGCGCACCGTGTCCCGGAACTCCGGCATGAGCGACACGCTCTCCTGCTGCGCGCGGAAGCTCATGTGCTTGGCCCGGTAGCGCTCCGGGATCTCGTCTTCCGGGCCGCTCTGGCCGAGCTCGCCCACGATCATGGGCAGATCCGGAACGCCGAGGTCGCCGCGCAGGTCGCGGAGCATATTGGCCAGGTTCTGGCCGTAGGTCGCGTGGTGGCTGGCGTCGAGCATGTCGTTCCATCCCTGGAACCACACGAAGCCGGAGAGCTCGTATCCAGATCCATCGTATTGCGGGAAGTGCCTCTTCAGGTCCCTGAGCGTCTCGTGCACCAGCCGGACCAGGTCGCGGTAGGAGTGGCCGACGAGGTCGGCGGGATCTCCCTCGTATCCCTTTCTCCTGGCTCTCTCGGCCAGCCACTCGGGCTCGAAGTCCCCGGGGCCGGAGCTGGGCGGGCGGAAGTCGTACCGCACGCTCCTGCCGCCCCAACAGACCTTGACGAGGAGCACCTGCTGCTTCAGGCGGTCCGCCACGACGTGGCCGAACTGCAGCTCGGGGCCGAACCTGTTCTCGGGGCTGGCGTAGCCCACAGACAGGCGGCCCTTCCTATCGACCTTGTTGCCGTCCGTATAGCGGATCAGGACGTCCTCGCGCTCGGTCCACTCGTCACCGGTCCTGAGATGGCGATACGGGCCGGCCGTGGTCTCGTCGGCGAGCAACTGCTCCAGGTGCTCGATGGCGCCCTTGCCCTGCATGTTGGACTGCCCGGAGAGGATAAAGACGCGCCACGGCCCCCGGTCCGCCGTCTCACCCGGGCGGGCGGCGAGCGCGATCAGGAGAATCGCGACTGTCACTGTGTGTCTCAACACGGTACACCTCCGGCCATCCGCCCGCGAGGGGGCAAGCTGTTACGCGGGCGGCGGCTCGTCGTCCGGCAGGTCGGCGTCTGCCTCGTCGGACGCCAGCGACTCGTCCAGAGCGGGCTGGCGGGCGGCGGCTGTGCGGAGGGCATCGAGCATCGGAAGGTCGTCGAGGCTCTTCAGACCGAAGGACGACAGGAAGTGGGATGTGGTCTCGAACAGCAGCGGGCGGCCCGGGGCGGCTTTGCGGCCGGCGATCTTCAGCAATCCCTTCTCCGTGAGGGTCGCCAGAACGCTGCTGCTGTCCACGCCTCGGATTGCATCCACCTCCGGGCGCGTGAGCGGCTGCCGGTACGCCACGATGCTTAGAGTCTCGAGACCGGCCCGGGTCAGCCTCTCCGGCTCCGGCGTGCGCAGCCGCCTCAGATGCTCGGCATGGTCCGCGCGCGTTCCGAGCTGGTAGCCCCCCGCCAGCTCCACCACCTGCAGCCCGCGGCCCTGCAGTGCCTGAGAGAGCGCCCCGATGATGTCGGCCACGGCGCTCTCGTCCACCTCAAGCACCTCGGCGATCCGGCGGGCCGATAGGGGACGACCGGCGGCAAACAGCAGTGCTTCCACTATGGGGCTGAACTCGTTCTCCACTGCTCTGGTCCTCTGGACTTCGGGCGCGCCGGAATCAGCGACGCAACTGCATCCGGATCTGGCGGTCCGCATCCTGGCGCACACGGATCCGCCGCCTGCGGATCAACTCGAGCACGGCCAGGAATGTCACGATGACGGCCAGCCTGGTTATGGGCGCAGTCAACACGTCGGCGAAGGTCAGTCCGTCCTCGGGCGCGGAGCCGAGGGAATCGAGGATGTGGGCGATCTGGGCACCTACCGTCACTTCCTCGCGTGCGACCGTTCCCGTCTCCGGCGCCGCCGCCTGCTCCAGTAGCTCCCGGAAGGCGCCCACGAGATCGAACACAGACACGTCCTCGAGCAGCACCCAGCCCGTGCCGATGTCATCGTCCTCTTCTCCCGGGCGCAGGTAGATGCGCTCGCGCAGTTGCCGGGACTCCTCGAGGAGCTCGGATGCCTCTTTGTAGGCGCGGTACTCCAGCAGCCGCTGCGCCAGCTCCTGCTCCGGGTCGAGCTCCTCGTCCTCCTCTTCGTCCTCCGCGGTCCGCTCCAGGGGCAGGAGCATGCGCGACTTGATGAGCAGCAGCGTCGCCGCCACCACGAGGAACTCCCCGGCCAACTCCACGTTGAGCTGCTGCAGCGTACTCAGATACGCGAGGTACTCCTCCGTGATGCCGGCCAGGGGCACCTCGTATATGTCCACCTCATGCTTGCGCACCAGGTACAGGAGTAGATCCAACGGTCCCTCGAAGATAGCAATGCGCACCTGGTGGCCGGTGAACAGATCGAGCTGGCTCTCATCAATGGCGTACCCAGGAGTTTCAGCCATCGCCGTTGCACACGCTGTGTTACGCGTCAGCGCCCTCGCTCGTGAGTTGCAGCACGGAGTCTGCGCAAAGCGCACTGCGTGTCAGGCTACACCCGGGCCCGGCCCCCGCGACGGCGACGCGCTCGCCGAGCACGCTGTCCGTGAGGCCGCCGCCGACGCCGTGGACGCTGCACCCG
>JASFTE010000484.1:0-4471 GCA_050114035.1 Armatimonadota bacterium
CTTTTGGTCAGTGAGCTTCCCGTCGCCGCCGGAGTGCGCGGCGAACGCCTCGAGCGCGGCGAAGGCACTGGTCAGAGGGGACGGTCGCTCGGCGGTCGTGTAGCCGTGCTCGGAGGTAGCTGTCGTGGTGCTGTCGGTGCAGACGAGGCCCATGGGTGCGAGCAGTTGATTGGGGCCGTAGTCGGTGTGCAGGTCCTTGCCGGGGTTTAGTTGCAGCCATCCCCAGCCGATGCCCATCGTGACGAGGCCCTTGCCCGCCCGTATGGCCTCCGTGAGGACCTGTCGCTCCTCGGGTGAGGCGCCGGTGACATTGGCGAAGAGGACGTCCACCTCGTCAATCTCCTGCAGGCCCACGCCGGCAGCGTTCAGCCCCTGGTCGCGGAAGTAAGCGAGCAGTGGGTCGCCTCTGTAGACGCCCACTCGGGGTGGCGGAGCCGATGCGGCGTCCCGTCCCGCGGCCCAGTGGGCGGCGTTGACCAAGAGCCGGCCGGTGTCGGCCACCTTGAGGACTCCCTCGGAGAAGTAGCCGTTGTGGCCGAGGATGAGAGCGCGACCTTTGCCGAAGGTCGTCGCGGCGACGACGGGCCGGCAGATGCCATTCCTGTCGGCGTCCTGGACGACGGCGAAGGCGTTCTGGCCGAAGGCACAGATGGAGCCGGGGACGCCGGGCTTGCCGATTTCGGTGACGCCGTCGAGGAGGAGGGTGAGGTGTTGGTCGTTTGCCGTGGCCGACAGAGATAGCAAGGTCAAGGCGAACAACTGCGCCCAGAGGCTGGGGTTCAGTCGGGACGTTGGTCTGGATTTCATTTCGTGGGTGAGTTCGCTCCTCCACGCCGGTCCTCCTCGCGTGGTCGGTGCACCAGGCCGATGATGTGGCGGTACGGCAGCAGGGATGCAGGCATGGATGAGGGTGCGCTCCGGGCCACGGCCGGGCAGGGGAGCGCGAGCGTGTGGTGGAAAGGGCGGACATCCGTTGTCCGCCTGCTTGGACACCGCCACCATGCCGCTACTCGTTGCCGACAACATCACGAAGTACTACGGCGCGGAACTGGTCCTCGAGGAGGTCTCGCTGGCCATCGCCGAGCGCGACCGGGTGGGGCTCATCGGCGCGAACGGCACCGGCAAGACGACGCTGTGCAAGGTCATGCTCCGCGAGCTCCGTCCCGACGAGGGGCAGGTGCACACGGCGCGGGGAGCGACGGTGGGATACCTGGAGCAGGCCCCGAGCTTCCCCCCGGGACAGTCGCTGTGGGATGCGGCAATGGGCGTGTTTGGGGACATGCGGGAGATGGAGGGGCAGCTCAGGGAGTACGAGCAGCAGATGGCTGAGCCGCGGCGGGACGATCTCGACGCGGTGATGGAGCGGCACGAGCGGGTGCGGGCGGAATACGAGCGTGCGGGAGGCTACGAGTACGAGACGCGCGCGGCGACGGTCATGACGGGCGTGGGGTTTGCGGAGTCGGACTTCCCGCGTCGGCTCGGCACCTTCAGCGGCGGCGAGAAGAGCCGGGCGGCGCTGGCGGCCCTGCTGTTGAGGCAGCCGGATCTCCTCCTGCTGGACGAGCCGACGAATCACCTGGACATCCAGGGGATGGAATGGCTAGAGGAGCACCTGCGCACGTACCCGGGCGCCGTTGTGGTGATCAGCCACGACCGGCGGTTTCTGAACAACGCCGTCGGCCGGATCGCGGAGCTCGCCCACCACGAGCTGACCGAGTACTCGGGCGGCTACGACGACTACGTTCGGCAGAAGGAGGAGCTCCTGCTCAACTACGAGCGCGTCTACGAGCAGCAGCAGCGGGAGCGCGAGCGGCAGTTGGCGTACATTCGCTGGGCGCTGGGGACCGGACAAGAGAAACGCGTGCGCGCCGCCAAGAGCCGCCTGAAGCTCCTGGATAAGGTGGATTGGCTCGATGCGCCGGCCGGGCAGCGGCGCAAGGCGAACCTGCGGTTCACACCCCGCATCCGCGGCGGGCAGGAGATCGCGGAGCTGGCCGACGTGGCCGTGGGGTACGATGGTGCTCCGCTGGTGCGCGGGGTGAGCATGTTCCTGCGGCGAGGCGACCGGGTGGGGATCGTGGGGCCGAACGGGTGTGGGAAAACCACGCTGCTGAAGGTGCTCCTGCAGCAGATGGAGGCTCTCGACGGCGGCGCCCGATTGGGGGCCAGCGTGGAGGTTGGGTACTTCAGCCAGGCGGGCGCGGAGCTGAAGCCGGACAACACGGTGATGGAGGAGTTCGCCGAGGTCGTCCCGGACGCGACACCTGGCGAGCTGCGGCATCTTCTGGGTCGGTTTCTCTTCATGGACGACGACGTCTTCAAAGGCGTTGGGCAGCTCTCCCAGGGGCAGCAGAGCCGGCTGGCGCTGGCGAAGCTCATCATGACGCGGCCGACGTTCCTGGTCCTGGACGAGCCGACGAACCATCTGGACATCGACTCGCGGGGCGCGCTCGAAACGGCACTGCGGGAGTACAGCGGCACGGTGCTCGTGGTCTCTCACGACCGCTACTTCCTGGACGCCGTCGTCAGCAGAGTTCTGGTGTTCCGGGAGTCAACGGCGCAGTTGCACGATGGGAACTACTCGTCCTACGTGACGGCTCTGCGGAGGGAGGAGGAGGAGCGGCTGCAGGCCGAGGCTGCGAGCCAGCGGGCCGACCGGAAGGCGCGGGTGCACCGGGAGCGTCGCGAGCGGCGTGGGGAGAAGGGGCAACAGGGGGCAGCAGCTCCACCCAGCCCATGGGAGCTGAAGCGGCGCGGTGACGAACTGGAGATGCGCGCGGGAGAGCTGGAAACGCGCATCGCGAAGATCGAGGCTTTACTGGGTGACCCCATAGTCTGCGCGGACGAGAAGCGGGCGCGGGCGCTCAGCGTCGAGTACGAGCGTCTCGATGCCGAGCTGCGGGACACGTATGAGGCGTGGGAGGACGTCCTGCGGGCGGGGTGAGGCGCGGCGACAGTGGCAGAAGCAGACGCAGCGAGGGGGGAGGGGACAGGATCCCGCAAGCCAGGGAGACAGTGCTATGAAGACGATGGGAGTCAGCGTCGCCGTATTGTGCAGCCTACTCGTCCTCGTGTCCGGAGCAGAGACAGCTGGTCGGGATGATGACTCCGTGACACTTTACGTGGCGACGAACGGCGACGACGGATGGAGTGGGACGCTGGCGGAGCCGCGGGGTGGAGGCGGAGATGGGCCCTTCCGGTCGCTGGCTCGAGCGCGAGAGGCAGTGCGGGATATGGGCAAGGACGGCCGCCAGGGCATCACGGTGGTGGTATGTGGTGGTGTCCACTACCTTGACGTACCTCTGGTGTTTACGCGAGAGGACAGTGGCACTGAGCGATGCCACATCACATATTGCGCGCAGGCGGGGGACAACGTCGTGCTCTCCGGCGGACGCCCCGTGGAGGACTGGAGCCCTTGGCGCGATGGCATCTATCGGGCCGACCTGAAGGCGCAGGGGCTCGAGGGTGTGCGGTTCCACCAGTTGTTCCACCGGGGAAGACGGCAAGTGCTGGCCCGGTACCCGAACTTCGACCCGGAGCACCCCCGCACGGGCGGGTTCCTCTATGCGGCAGACAGCGGCTACAGGCCGCCGGAGCAGGTTGTGTATGAGGAGGGCGCGATTCCCTTCGACGAGTGGGACGACGTGGGCCAGGCGGAGGTGTGGTCGGTGTTCGGCAGAGGCTGGAACTTCGCTCTGACACCCATCCTCGACGTGGACACTCAGCGGCGGGTCATCACCGTGCGGCGGGTCCGGCGGCCGTTTGAGGCCACGAACCGGTTCTTCATCCAGAACGTGCTCGGCGCGCTGGATGCGCCGGGGGAGTGGTTCCTGGACCGGCAGGCGAGCGTGCTGTACTTCCACCCTCCGAACGGGCGGCCAAGCGACGGGGACGTGGTTGTCCCCGTGCTCGACAATCTGATCGAGGTGACGGGCTCGACCCCGTACCCTCATGGGTATCTCAACGTGGCTTACAGGGGGACACTGGAGGACTTCTCCGTAGAGGGCGAGCTGCCGGCGTATGATCCGGTGGAGCACCTGCGCTTCGAGGGCTTTCGGCTGGAGTGCGCGCGGCAGAATGCGGTGCGGCTGGTGGGTGCGAGGCGGTGCTCCGTGATTGGCTGCGTCGTGACGAACGTGGGCAACGTCGGGATCAACCTGGGCGGCGTGGCGAGCGCGCATGAGGAGGTGGGCAACCCGCGGGTCGTACCCCCCGAAGGGTACTCGGGCGGAGTGGGCGGCGGAGGGCAGAACGTGCTGTACAACGATCCGTGCCAGGAATGCCGCGTGACGGGGAACGACGTGTTCTCGGTGGGGTCGGACGGGATCTTCCTGTACGGCGCGGCCAACGTGGCCGAGAACAACCACGTGTACGACACGGGGCTATTCGACAAGGACTGCGCCGGCATCAACCTCTGGGGCGAGCGGAACGTGGCCCGGCGGAACGAGCTGCATGACGTGCCGCGCAACGC
>JASFTE010000485.1:0-4468 GCA_050114035.1 Armatimonadota bacterium
GCAGCGTCACGCCGACGGGCGCAGCCTGCAGGCCCGAAGGCCCCGGCGCGCCCTGGCTCTGGCCTATCGGCCAGCGGCGGAGGCGGCTGATAGCGCGGTCTGGCTCGCCCGGCTCGGATGCTCATCCCTGTCCGAGGCGTCCCCCGAACAGGAGCCTGGGCCTGCGACGTGTGTGCGACCCGGGCCGTTGCCACGGCGGCGTCGGCGCCCGGGCTGCGAGGCTGTGCTGGCAGCGTCCCGGGACGGTGGCTCCACATATCTCTGGCCCCGGGTCAGCAGCACGTGCACCAGCTCCATCAGCTTGCGCGCCACGGCGACCCGGGCCTTGCCCGGCGTGGCTTTGTTACGCGCCTTGACCCGAGAGTGCAGCGACCGCATGGATGCGCTGCCGCGCACAGCACCGGTGGCCGCCTCGATTGCAGCCCACCGGAGCCAGCGATTGCACGCGCCGCCGGTGCGTCTGCCAAAATCCTTGTCTCCGGATTCGTTCTCCAGCGGCAGCACGCCGACATAGGAGGCCAGTGCCCGACGATGGGGGAAGCGTGCCATCTGGCCCATCTCGGCCAACATGGTGTAGGCAAGCAGCTGTCCAATGCCCGGGATGCTCGTCAGGATGGCAGCGCGCCGATCTTGCGCCAGCTCCTGGCACATTTCATCCTGGAGCTCATCAATGAGCGCCGTGAGAACGTCCACCACCGTCAGCTTGTGCTCCAGCAGACTCCGCTCGTGCTCGTCCAGCTCCAGCGCGGCGAGCACCGCGCGTCCCTTGGGAGAGAACAGGTCGGAGGCCCGCCCGTCCAACAGGATGCCCAGGCGATGGAGTTGTCCGTGGATGTTGTTCTTCTGGGACGTGCGCTGGCGCACCAGCAACAGGCGCTGGCGAGACACCGCGCGCATGCGTCGCACGGCCGGTGGCGCCCGGTACACTTCCGGCAGTACGCCGCCCAGCCACAGCTGGCCCAGGAAGATGGCATCTTTGCCGTCGCTTTTGGGCTTGCCCCGGCGCAGACGGCCCACCTTGCGCGGATCGGCCAGGTGCGGCACCAGGCCACTGCCCTGCACCGCGTCGGCAATCCACGGCCAGTTGAACGTGGCCTCCATCACCACGTCCGTGCCCTGGGGCAATTCAGCCAACGACGCCTGCAGCGAAGGCCTGTCGGCGTGCTCCAGGCGTGTCTTCTCCAGCACCTGCGCCTCCCGGTTCATCGGCGTGGCCACACTGAATAGCTTGTGGATGTCCATAGGAAAACCTGCTACACTCTCGTCCATGGCTGCCTCCCTCTGCTATCGTGTTGGGTCTGCTCCCGCATTGTAGCAGACCCGGAGGCAGCCTTTCATGTCATTACAGACGCCGCACAAGGCGCAAGGCAAAGGCGGGAGGGCGCGGAGACCCTCCCCTCCTCAAAGGCAGGGGCAAGGGCAAAGACGCAAAGGCAGAGGCAAGGGCAACGACGAGCTAGCCGGGACAGAAGTCGTAGGTCTGCCGCTGCAGGATCACGCTGAGGACGCTCCAGAATGCGCCGACGCAGTACTCGCCCAGCACCAGGCCCATCATGAAGGGGATGACGCGGGCGTAGACCTTGTAGCCGCCCCAGCGGAGGATCACCAGCTTCATGAGCCAGCTAATGAGCATACACGACCAGAAGTAATCCACGCCGAATCCCATGCCGAGAGCGTAGCCGGCCGGGTGGAAGGGCCACCATGTGTAGCGGGTGCGCATGAGGGTCAGGAAGACGGTGAACAGCCCGCCAACGCCTATGAACGCGATGCCGGGGTAGTTGGGCGGCTGGGGATTGCCGATGCGTGAGGCCATCTCGCGCCATTGGCCCCAGTTGTGGGCGGTCATGCGGTTGTCGCCGTAGTCGAAGGTCAGGTGCAGAGCGGCCCAGTAGCTCGCGATGCCACCGAGGAGGAAGGCCAGCGCCATCGCCCAGCCGAGCTGCTTGGGGTCCATGCCCGCGACCTCGCCCATCTTGAACGCCTCGAGCTGGTGGGGCATGGGGTGCGTCCGATAGCCGCGGCCGGCGAACCAGTAGAAGAAGGGGGCCATGACGAGGTTCTTCGTGCCGACGGCGCGGGTGCCGGTGAACTGGGTGATCCAACTGGCCGGGTTGTTCGACGGCCCGCGTCCGACTACTTCGTGCGCCGGCGGCCCCAGCTCGGCGCGCATGCGCGTGATGGCCGTGACGAACATGAGGTTGAGCAGGAAGAACACGATGGTGTACGGCAGCGTCATGCCGGCCTTGAGACAGAAGGCGAAGATGAAGGCGAAGCCGATGCCCATGCCGAGAAACGCGACGCGGTGGCTCATGAGCTCGCCCGTGGCGTCCGTGTCCAGCCGTCCCGTGACGGCGCGTCTCAGCAGGTCCTTGAAGTAGCCGCGGCCCATGTAGATGCCGTAGGCAAACAGCACCATCCACGCCCCGAAGCTCTGGTGGTCCTTGTACGGGAGCAGCGGCATGGCCGGGATCGCCACCGCCGCACCGAACACCTCGCTGAGCTTGCGGAACACGTAGAAGAACCAGATGGAGAACGACAGATCCAGCGGCAGGAAGAAACCCAGCGCAATGATGAACGGGTACAGGGGCACCCAGATGTTGCCCATAGCGCTCCACGGCAGTCCCCAGGGCTGGGTGCGAATCCAATGCTCCTGGTGGTTGTGCCGCACGCGTATCAGTGGAAACACGGGCCAGAAGAAGTGCAGGCCGTTGTACAGGTCGAAGAGCGCTCCGGATGCGAACCCCCCCCACATGGCCTTGTTGCGCCAGATGGCCGATGCGCCACCCTTCTCAGTGATCGCCAGCGGAATCTGAACGATCGGATACCCCAGCTTCTCGTGCTCCGTCCACTGCCGGCGCACCAGGACGCAGATGCACACGAGCACGAGCCCGAGAGCCAGGATGAAGCCACACCACCAGAGCACCGGCCCCAGGAATGCCCGCATGTGCTCGGGCGTGTAGAGCGTCGAGTCGCCCTCGTGGAAGGGCTCGATGATCTTGGGGTCTTGCACGGTGAGCCATTGCGGGATGTCCTTGTGGAACAGCTCCGCCCACTTGTTGGACTCGTCCGCGAACCACCAGGGGAAAGTGAGGCCCGGGATGCCGAGCTGCAGCGAGTCGTGGCCGGCGAGCGCGGAGGCGATGGCGACCATGACGTAGATGGTGACGAACTCGGGCTGTGTGAGCGCCTTGTGGGGGGCGACCTTGCGGATGCCGAAGTTGATGACGAGCAGGATGAGGAGGCTGAAGACGACGTTCCACATCAGGGAGATGGCGGTGGGATGGGCCCAGTGCAGGATGCCCTCAACGTCCAGGATCCAGTAGCAGTTCAGGAAGATGAGAACGGAGCCGATGGCAACGGCGCGGAAGGTCAAGCCCGGACGAGGCTCCTGCGGGCGCTGCTCGGCGGTTGTCTGGCTCAGGTCTTGCATGGAGGGCAGGGCGATCGGGCGGCTTGGACGGGGGCTGGTTCGCCGCCGGGAGGGACTCGTCCTTCACGCCGCCGGGGCGCACTCCAGGAGCCGGTCGCGCGGCACCTGACGGTCGGTGCGGACGGGCAGGCGGGGCAGCTCGCCTCCGTCCACGGCAACGGTTGCGGTCAGGACGCGTTCAGGGCTCAGGCACTCGTTGGCGGCGTAGTCGTCGCCCTTGGGACACTCGCTGCCGGAGAGACCGACGATGTCGCCGTCCTGGTGCCGGACGCGTATCTTGCAGCCGGCGGGGCAGATGACGCAGATGACTTCGGCCTCGGGCATGGGATCTTCCTACGTGAAACGAGCCAGAATGGCTTCGAGCGCCTGGCGGGCGCCGTCTGGATCACCGGCGGCGAGGAGCGCGAGGGCGTCCGAGTCCAGCATCTCGCGCCACAGGCGGCGGCGATCGGCCTCGGTGGGGACGTCCGCCAGGACTCGTGGCCGGAGCTCGCCCAGAAGGTCCGCGAATGCCGCGTACTCGTCGCCGTACTGCTCCTGCAGCTTTTCCCGGATGCGGCGCGCAAGGGCGGGGCTGCTGCCGCCGGTGGAAACGGTGATCATCACATCCCCGCGGCGCACCACGGCCGGGACGAAGAAGCTGCACAGCTCGGGCTCATCCACCACATTGACGAGGATGCCGCGCGCCTGCGCCGCCTCGGACACGGCGGCGTTGACCTCGGGAGCGTCGGTCGCCGCGATGGCGAGGAGCGCGGCGTCCAGGTCCGCCGGCTCGAAGCCCCTTGGGCGGTGTTTGATCTCGCCGGCGGTGTAGCGGCCCGCCAGCGGGTGAGACAGCTCGGGCGATACGACGACGACGTCGGCCCCGGCGGCGAGCAGTGCATCGACCTTCCGCGCCGCCACGGCGCCACCGCCGACAACGACGCACGTCCTGCCGGCCACGTTGAGCGTGATCGGGTACACGCGGCAAGGATAGGCTGCCGGGGGGCCGGTGTCAAGCGACGCGACCGGCGCCGTCAGGCCGTCGCCGGGTCGAGG
>JASFTE010000486.1:0-4461 GCA_050114035.1 Armatimonadota bacterium
TTACTCCGGCAAGGGGCAGGTCTTCGTGTACGACCTCCACGAGCACAAAGAGAGCCTGGTTGACCGCGGCCGCACGACTTGAACACCGACGGCAAGCCCATCCGGCGGCTGTTCTACACCGACGGGCGGCTCGCCAGGCGCGAGGACCACACCCGCGAGGACCGGCACCGCTCCACGGAGCTCTTCGGCGATGGCGACTACATCACGGAGCAGATAATCTACGACAGCGACGGTGGCGAGGACGCCCACTTCTGGTACGAGCGGGGCGTGCCCATGAAGTACTCAGGCAGCGGCCGCGGCAACACGGCCATCCAGGCGGCGCCCGAGGGCCCCGGCACCTACGTCAACCAGGACGGCGTGTGGACGAAGGTGCAGGGAGAAGGCTAGCCGTAACGCGCCTCAAGAGGCATGTGTTGCCCAGGCAGCGCGCGCCACACAGAACGCCTGCCGCTTGGTCTCAGGGCGCCCATCGCTGAGTCGAGTCGCGAAGGTGGGCAAGCCGATCGACCTCTCGGAGCACTGGGAAACGTATCGCCAGGACAAGCGCAACACCGTGGCCGCCGTCACCATGCAGCTCGAGAACAGCGTCAGGCTGATGCTCGCCTCCCTTATGGACAGAGCCAACCCCTTGGTCACCGCGGCCGACGTCGATGTGTCGTGACGCCGCTGCGGGGGCGGAGGGCCGCACGGGAGCTACGGCGCCTCGTCATCCTCCCACCCAATGGCCGCAAGCATAGGCGCGATCTCGGGGTTGGCCATGAACATGCGCCAGCACAGACCAGTGCGGTAGTTCTCGATCATGCAGATGATGGGCCCCTGGTCGATGGCGAGGAAGTACGGGCAGAACCAGTCGCGGCCGGGGTTGAAGGCATCTTTGAACCCGAACTCCCCCCACAGCCGGTCGCCGTACTCGTGGTAGAAGTGCTTGAGGGTCGCCAGCGACTCCTCGGGCGTGTACGGCATCGCACTGATGGCGGCGGTCGGGGCGATGGTGCCGTTGTCCTTGGGGCCGGGAGCGTGGGCCTGGTAGCCGTCGGGCGAATGGGAGGCCGTGAGCCCCCAGACCAGCTCGCCGTACCCGTCATGGCCCTTCGGGTTCTCGATGCAGTAGGCGCGGTTGATGAGCGAGATGTTGCGGTTGTTCTCGAAGTAGTTGCAGTATCGGTCGCGCTTGCCGCGCGGGTCGAAGCCCAGGAACGAGTAGTGCGTGAAGAACAGCGGCCCGCCCCTCGGCCGTCCGACCCACTGCTTGTGGCCGTAGTAGGTGTTGCCATTGGCGTACGTCTCCGGCGGCCCGGCCCACCCCTCGTAGTAGCACGAGGGCGGGATGGTGTGCGTGGGCGAGGCGAGTGCCAGCAGATACGTGATCATGCACTCGTTGAAGCGGCCGCCGATGCGGTGGTTCATCTTCCAGCCGTGGTTCGGCGACCAGTGCCAGTAGAGGCGCGTACCCCCGGGCTCCCGCAGGAACCAGTCCCACTCCACCTCCTCCCAGAGCCGCGTGATGCGTCCGCGGATCTCGCGCTCGGTGGCGCTATCGCGGTCGAAATACTGCCTGACCGTCAGCATCCCCTCGATCAGGAATGAGGTCTCCACCAGGTCGGCCGCATCGTCATACGGCGAGAAGCGACGCGCTCTGCCCGTGGCGCCGTCGATCCAGTGCGACCACACGCCATGGAACCGCTGCGCCTCCTGGCCGAGGAAGGTGACGATCTTCAGCACTCGCTCGGCGGCCTCTTCTCGCGAGACGAACCCGCGGTCCGCGCCCACCATGATCGCCATCAGCCCAAACCCCGTGCCTCCGCTGGTGCAGGTCCTCAGGGCGGTGTTCCGTGTGCGAGCCAGGCTGCTCACCGGGTGGGACCAGTCCCAGAAGTAGCGGAACGTGGCCTCCTGCACCGAGGTCAGCAGCTCCTCGTCGCTCATGGCGCGTGAGCGGGCGGAGACGATGGCCGAAGGTGGCGACTCTACCCCACCCTTCTGGACCGCGGTCACTCGGTACGAGTACGTCCGCCCATTCTCGCCGAAGAAGTCACTGTATACGTGGGGCTGATGCGGCGCGTCGTTCAGCTTCACGAACGGGCCCGACTCCCTCTCGGACCGGTAGACGTCGTAGCTGACCGTGTCCGGCAGACCGACGGGCTCCCACCGCAGGTCGATGCGGCTGTCGTGTCCGGTGGCGACTAGGCCGGCGACCGCATGCACAGGCCCGCTCGCGGACGCAAGCACCAGCGCCGCGACGAAGTGGCAGGTGAGTGCCGTCATGCGGGTCAAGCGGGGCATTGTGGTGCTCCTGGCGCAGGGCGCGGGACGGCCGTGTCGGCTGAGTCGTCAGGTTGTCTGTCGTGTGCGATGGGGATTCGGGGGACGTCCCGCTCAGTCCTTGCTGCCCGGCGAGGCCGGGGCAGGAATTGGGTGTAGTCTCCCCCGAACTGTCCCCGGAGACTCAGCGAGGCGAGGAGCAAACCAATGAGAGCAGCAATCGGCCTCGGCGTATGCCTGAGCATGGTCGCCCTCGCGGGGCCTGAGCGCACGGCGGTATCCTTCGATCACCAGCGATCCCTGGACGCACTGGCCATCGAGGGCGACGTGAGCATCGACGCCGCGAAGAATCGCGAGGGCGCCGGCGGCGGGGCCCTCCGCGTGGAGCCCGGCGGCAAGGCCGTGTACAAGCTGCGCGATGCGAACGGTGCGGGTACGGTCGAGATGTGGGTCTTTGACGGTGGCTCAGCGCCGACGGACCCGAAGAAGCACGGGGCCGGGCCCATGTGGGGCCTCACCCAGGAGGCCGGACCGGTGCTCACCGTCGGCGCCCTGTACGCTCCCTACCTCTCCGGCGAGAAGACGTACGCAACGAGCGAGTTCGATGCAGCCACGGGCGATCGGCCATGGTGGCAGGTCCAGTACCTCGGCCTCAAGCGCGAGCCCGGCTGGCGCAAGTGGACCTTCGAGTTCGATGCCGACGAGGGGCTGAAGATCCTCTGCGACGACGAGGACGTGAACGCGCGCCGGCAGATGTTCAACTGGAACAGGACGGCCATGCGCGGGTTCACCGGCGTCGTCATCTTCGGCGATGCAACGGACGGGAAGCAGGTGGTATGGGTGGACGATATCAACGTCACGCTGGGCGGCCCGGTGAACACGAGACCCATCTGGCCTCCGCCGCCCCCGCCCACACTGGCGCCCCTCCCACCGCAGGGAGAACACACGGCCACGCCTTACAGCCGCTGGAGCAATGGCCCGAGTCAAGACCCGGACTACTTCCCCATCGCCGTCTGGCTTCAGGATCCCAAGAACGCGGAGCGCTACAAGCAGGCCGGCATCAACGTCTACGTGGGCCTGTGGAAGGGGCCGACCGAGGCGCAGTTGGCGGCGCTGACCGACGCGGGCATGCCCGTCATCTGCGCCCAGAGCGAGGTGGGACTGAAGCACGCCGACGACAAGATCATCATCGGCTGGATGCACGGCGACGAGCCGGACAACGCCCAGAGACGAGCGGATGGCGGGGGCTACGGCCCGCCCACCGAGCCGGCGAAGATCCTCGAAGACTACAAAGCAGTCGCCGCCGCCGACCCCACCCGTCCCGTGCTGCTGAACCTCGGCCAGGGCGTCGCGTGGGACGGGTGGCACGGCAGAGGCGTCCGCACGAACCACCCGGAGGACTACCCGGAATACGCCAGGGGATGCGACGTCGTCTCCTTCGATATCTACCCGGTCGTGCACACGCGTGCCGAGGTGACCGGCCGGCTGTGGTACGTCCCGCTCGGCGTCACGAGACTGCGGAAGTGGACCGGCGACGGCAAGATCGTCTGGAACTGCATCGAGTGCACCCGCATCAGCAACCCCAACGTGAAGCCCACGCCGCACCAGGTGCGCGCCGAGGTCTGGATGTCGATCATCTTCGGCTCGCGCGGGCTGATCTACTTCGTGCACCAGTTCAAGCCGGAGTTCGTCGAGTGGGCCCTGCTCGACGACGCCGAGATGCTCCAGGCGGTCACGGCCCTGAACAACCAGATCCACTCCCTCGCCCCGGTGATTAGCAGCCCCACCCTCCCGGACGCGGCCACGGTCGAGTCGTCCGCCGAGATCGTCCCGATCCGGCTCATCGTCAAGCAGCACGGCGGCGCCACGTACGTCTTCGCCGTCTCCCTGTTCCACGAGGAGACGACGGGCAGCTTCCATGTTGAGGGGCTGGGCGCGGAGGCCGTTGCCGAGGTGCTCGGCGAGGATCGCACACTGGACGTCGCGAACGGCTCATTCCGCGACAAGTTCGCCGGGTACGACGTCCATCTCTACAAGATCCAGTGACCCCGACTCGGCCGGAGGATGCCATGAGTAAGCTCGTCATTACCATCATGCTGAGCACTGCCGCTGCGTTCGCGTTGCAGGCACCAGCGCTGGCCCAGAATCCCGTCGTCAACGCCGGCTTCGAGCTCGGCCTCCAGGGATGGGACACGCGGA
>JASFTE010000487.1:0-4458 GCA_050114035.1 Armatimonadota bacterium
CGCTGGTTAACGAGCTGGCGCGTCGCGACTGCCCCCCGATTGTGGTCGCCCTCGAGGCGGCCGTCCTCCAGGAGATGGGCGCGCTGGACCTCGCGGACGTGGTGATCATGGTGGAGGCTCCCCGCGCTCTGCGGCTGGCGCGGATCAGCCGACGCGACAACCTGGCCGCGTGCGAGGCGCAGGCGCGCCTGGCGGCGCAGGAGGACGCCGGCCTGGGACGGCTTGAGGCGGATCATGTGGTGGACAACAGCGGCGATATTGCATGCACGAGGCAGCAGGTACGGGCCGTGTGGCAGCGCATCGTGGGGGCGCTGCCAGCGGGGGTGTAGGCGCAGCAGTAGGTTGCGCCGAAGCGACGGCTATGCTATAATCCCGGCGGTGGCACGGCGATTGCACTCTGTTGACGTCAGCCCAGTTCACAGCAAAGCCTGAGCCAGGCCATCTGCCACCGCCAGAGGCTCCGCTGGTGTTTACAGTTAATTTACACCCGGTTGTTGCTTGTGATACAAATCGTGGGGAAACCGAGTACGGGGTCCGGCTCTCCCGCAGGTACAAGGCCCAGGCCCGCGCGCCGGCGATGCGGCCGGTCCACCACCGGCGTTGTTGGCGCGGCGACGCGGAAGCCTGGTTTCTTTTTGCGGCTCTGGCTGACAGGGTCCTGATCCCTGCAGATCCGATACCACGGGTCGGCGGCCCGACCCGAGAGAAGATGCGTGTCGAGAGAGGATACGGTCCAGTGGAGACCGGAGCGGCAGTCTGTGTGGTGGCAGCGCTGCCTGGGTGGGCAGCGCGGGGGAGACGCGCTTGCGGTGGGGCATCCGAACTCGGCGGCGGGCGCAGAGACCACGGCGCGCATCCGGCCGCATGCAGCGGCCGAAGGGAGCGGTGTCGCGGATGAGAGGCCACGGCAAACGCCTCGGCATTGCCCTCATATTCTGTATCCTGCTTCTTCCCGTCCTCACCAGTGCACGCTCGCCTGACGGCGCGATACGGCCGCAGGGGCTGGACCGGACGAGTTACACCAGCTATCTGCAGCTCCCCTCGGCCTGGCGCCCGCCCATGGTGGCGGGCACCGGTCGGCGCGTGCCGCTGGATCGGAGCATGCTGCCGCACATCTTCGACCCGCTCATCGCCGCGCAGGCGCGCACGCGCCAGGGGTCTCAGCCGGACACGAACCTCACGCCCACGGCGACGCTGTCGGAGGAGATCCAGCCCACCTGGGCGCGGGACGAGGCGCTGGAGACCATCGCCTTCGTCAGCAACGGCGTGGACGTGGACGGCCTCCCCGGCATTGATCCGGGCGTTACGACCGCTGACGGCACGTACAACATCTGGTTGATGCGCCCGGACGGCTCCCAGCCGCGGCGTCTGACGTTGGAGGATGGCTCCAACGAGCTCGATCCGGAGTACGACACCGGCTCGCGCGTGATCGCGTACGCCTCTGACAAGACGGGGACGTACGAGATCTACACCATCAACGTGGCGTCGGGTGCGGTTACCCAGATAACGACGAGCACCGTCGTGGCGGGCGACAAGAGGCATCCCACGTGGAGTGCGGACAGGTCGCTCATCGCCTTCCAGATTGAGCCGACGCCCGGCAACTGGGACATCTACACGATCGCCTCCAGCGGCGTCGGGCAGCCGCTGCCGCTCATCACCAACGCGACCAACGACACAGATCCGACGTTCCATCCATCGAATCCGGACGTGCTCGCCTTCACCTCAGACAGAACCGGCGCCGAGAATATCTACCGCTATGAGCGCGCGACCGCACTGGAGACGCAGCTCACGGATGGCGGCGGCACTGCGACGGTCAACGACAAGGACCCGGCGTGGCGCTCCACCGGCGATCAGTTGGCGTTCGCATCGGATCGAGCCCAGGAGCCCGGCGACGCGACCGCGGACTACAACGTCTGGACGCTGTCGTGGGACGGCGAGGTGCTGGGCCCGCCACCCACTCTGAAAAGCAACAAGGGCGTGACCGACACGGAGGATGACGAGAACCCCGCGTGGTCGCCCGTTGACATCGGGACGCCGCCGCCGGGCGGGGGCGGAGACTTCGTCCAGATAGCGTTCCAGTCGCGTCGGCCCGGCGGGCAGCCGGTTGACGATGCCGACATCTGGTCGGTGCTGGAGACGGACATCATTGCGCCAATCCTCCTGGGGATGGAGACGGGCGAGGCGATGGTGGTGGAGCCTCGCTTCGCGATGCCCGGCGACACTGTCACTCTCTCCGTGGCGGTGGACGACATAGACAGCGGGGTCGCGGCGGTCGCGTGTCAGATCAAAGACCCGGACGGGATGGTGGAGGACGCCGAGGGCATCGATCACCACCACTATATACACAGCTTCGGTTCATTCAACGGCGGACTGTCGGGGACCTCGTGGATCGAGGTGGACTTCGAGACGGTGGGGCTGCTGGCCCTGTACGACGATGGCGTGCCGCCGGACGTCACGGCCGGGGACAATGTGTGGACCGGAGAATGGGTCACGCTCAGCGTCCCGAGCGATTTCCTCGTTGACGTCATCACGGTGGATGAGGCGGGGAATAGCCAGGAATACGACAACCTGTACGGCTTCAGCACGCAGTTGTTCACCCCGCAGGCCCACGTCCTGTACGTGGACGACCACGCGTCGGGTCAGCAGTTCGCCAGCACGGCGTACACGATCCACCGCAACGTGCAGTGGCCCGGCGGGACGTACCACCTACTCAACTGGGGCGGGCATGCGGCGCCTCTGTTGCCCATCCCGCCGCTCACAACGCCGCCATTCCCCGAGTACGGGAACGTGTGGGCGCACAACTTCAGCCAGTCCGTACCCGGCTACGCGGCAAGCCCGTATGCGGAGGACGTGGACGTGTGGCGCATTCAGTGCCGGGGGCTGCCGCCGCGGCACGTGATAGACTTCTACGGTCCCACGAGCGAAGTGCAGCTCTCGCTGGGCGACTATACGCAGACGCGCACGGTAAATGTGGCCGACCGCGCCATCTGGTGGGGGGCGCCCCAGTCGGGCGATGTGTACGCCACACTGGGTGCGATTACGGATGGCGAGACGCAGGCAGAGCTGATGCGCTTCCTGGATCGTGGCGGCCGTCTGTGCATCACGGGGGGCGACATCGCCTGGGCGCTGACTATTGACGGCCAGCAGGGGAGCGCGTTCCTGAACAACTACCTGCAGGCGACATACGTGAGAGATAGCCTGGGCACGCCCGATACGGGCTCCATGACGATCAATGGCACGGGAGGCGACCCGGTGGTGTTCGGCCCCTTCGGGCACTGGGGACCATCTCCGGGGCCGCCCGCCACGCTGCACACGCCCGTCCATCCCACTCAGGGCTATCGGGATGCCTACTGGTGGTCCCAGTACCCGGATGTCGTGCAGGCCGGTGGGGCAGGCGTAGCCTCATACACGTACGGGACGGCCGGCGCGGCCGCCGTCCGCCACGACGCGGCCGCGGGATATCGGACAGTCTACTTCGCCCTCGGGTTCGAGAACATACACCGGGAGTACACCACGAATCAGGGGTGTCTGAACTACCGCGGCAAGATAGTACACAACGTGCTGTGCTGGATGCGGACGGGGACGTACACCGGGCGGGTGCTGGCGAAGAACGGCCTGAAGCCCATCTCCCCGCCGCCCGTCGTGGAGGTGCTCAGGGGGGGGACGGCGAGGCATGCGGTACGCTGCAACCAGGACGGATCATGGGTGGTCAACGGGGTAGCGCCAGCAACATATTCCCTGAGGGCGAGCGCCGTAGGATACTACGACCATCTGGAGAGCAATCTCTCCGTGCACGGCATGGGCAACCTGCGGCCGGTGCGGCGGGACTTCGTCCTGAGCAAGGCGGAGCCGGGGGGCCTCTCCGGCACCGTCACCTCAGCCGCAACGGGGCAGCCGCTGCCCAACGTCACGATGACGGCTTTCGAGCCGATCGGTATGACGACGTACCCTGACCCGGGCGATCCGCCCATCCTCACCGCCGCCGACGGCACGTACGCCATTTCGGGTCTCCCGCGGGCCGACTACGAGGTCACGGCCGACGGCACGGCCATCAACTACAGCACCGAAACGCAAACGGCGACGGTTCTGCCGGCGCAGAACACGCCCGACGTTGACTTCGCGCTCACCGCCGCGGATGGCACGCTGGACGTGACGGTCACCGACAGCGAGGCGGTGCCCAGCCCGATCCCGAACGCCGACGTCCAGGTGAAGGATGCGATCACGGGTGCTCCGGTTGCGAGCGACATTACGGACGGCAGCGGCGAGGTGAGCTTCAGCCTGCAGCCGGGGGACTACCTGGTGAACGCGGGGGCGGCGGGATACGAGACGTCGGCCGACCAGGCGGCAACCATCACGCCGCTGACGACGACGGCGATAACCATCGCGCTGGTGGAGGTGCCGCCGGGCTCGATCTCGGGGCTCATCTCACGCCAGACCGATGGCTCCCTGGTGGACGGC
>JASFTE010000488.1:0-4451 GCA_050114035.1 Armatimonadota bacterium
TGCCCGGGCACGGACAGAATCATGGGCCCCCGCGTATCAAGCTCGAAGTTCGTGTGCTTGCACCACGCGCTGTACTCCCCCAGCTTCCACCCGTGGTCCCCCCACAGGATGATGACGGTGCTATCCCGCAGCCCCAGCCGTTCGAGCTCATCCATCACCCGCCCCACCTGCGCATCCACATAGCTCACGCAGGCGTAGTAGCCGTGGATGAGCTGCCGCGCCGTCTCGTCATCCACGGGCCCTTGCTTCGGAATGCCCGCATACGCCCGCAGCTCGCCCCAGTTCGTGAGCGCAAGCTCCGGAGCATCCAGCGGATCATCGGTGTTCTCCGGCAGCCTGATGTCCCCCGGATCGTACAGGTCCCAGTACTGCTTCGGCGCATTGAACGGCAAGTGCGGCTTCACAAACCCGGCCGCCAGGAAGAACGGCTTGCCCTTCAGCCGCCGCAGTTCCTCCACGGCCCTCTCGGCCACGAGCCCATCCGGGTACGCATTGTCCGCCACGTCCGGGCCCTCGAATGCCGGCCCTCCCGGCGCCTTCGGTCTCCTGACGTTCCTGCCGCCCTTCCGCGCCTCTTCCCACTTCCTCCGTGCCTCCGCCTCTCGCGCATTCGAGATCCGCACGGACTCCGGGTCCCGATACGCCCGCCACCCACCCGCCCAATCCCCCGACGGCCCCCATGGTCGCGCGCTCCACCCGTCCGGGTCGTCGTTCTTGTGGTGGTAGACCTTCCCCAACGACACCGTGTGATACCCGTGCTTCCGGAAATGCTGCGGCATCGTGACGATCTCGGGATGCTTCGAGTGCAGCGGCGTGTTGAGATCGTAGATCCCCACCGTGTCCAGGCGGCAGCCGCTCAGGAGGCTGATCCGCGACGGCGCGCACACCGCCTGTTGGCAGTACGCCCGCTCGAACCGAATCCCCTCGGCGGCCAGCCGGTCGATACTCGGCGACTCGATCGCCTCGTGCCCATAGCACCCCAACTGCGGGCGCAGATCGTCAATGGGAAAGAAGAGCACGTTCGGCTTGCTCTGGCCACCTGCTGCCGGCCCCCCGGCAACAGCGTCAAACAGTGGAATCGACGCCAGCGCAGCAGTGCCCGTCAGGAAATCCCGCCGAGACAGCATCAGCATCACTCCATGTCCGGGCTGGGTTCTCACACGCCCGGCAGCCACACGCTCATCGGGTGGTTCCCCCGGTTCCACCACGCGTAGTACGGGATCATCCGAATCGCCGCCGGCTCCAGCGCCATCGTGCCGGCAGTTCTGTACAGCGCATCCTCTCCCCTGCCGGCCGCCGCCCTGCGCGCCTCCGCCTCCAGCACCGTCACACCACCCAGCAGATCCCGAACGTGCACCGCCCGCATCGCCACATCCCGCGGCAGGTACACATCCTCTACACCGACGCCCTGCGGCAAATCGCACTCCTCGATGCAGTACACCAGCGGCCCCCGCATCACCGCCACCTGGTTCCGCGCCTCCTCCACCTTGTGGTGCGCTGTCATGAGGCGCGCCCTCAGCGGCAGATGCAGATCGACCACATCACCGGCCTGCCACTGCCGTCGCAGCGCGGCATATCTGCCCGGCACTGCCTCGACATCCCCGCACTGCCCATTGATCCCGAGTGACGCCCCCTCCGCCCAACCCGGAATGCGCAGCATCAGCGCCAACGCCCCCTCCGGCGCATCCTCCACCGTCAGCCTCACATCCTCCTCCCACGGATACTCCGTCTCCTGCCTCAGCACCGTGCGCCCGCCGCCCGGAAGCTCCGCGTCGAGCCGACTGTCACCGTACAGATGCACCCACACGCCCTCGTCGGACAGCCCGTACGCCCAGTTGTGCAGGCTGGCAATCGTACGAACAACGTTCGGTGGGCAGCAGTAGCAGTGCGTCGTGAACGACCGCTCCCTCATGTCGTTGCTGAGCAGCTCGTGCTCCTCTCCATACCACCGGAGTACGTTGGTGTAGCAGAACCGCGTCCCCGCCACGTTCGTCCCCGACAGCATCGAGTTGTACAGCACCGTCTCCATCACGTCCGCGTACTTCGCCTCGCCCGTGAGCCCGAGCATCCGCCGATTCCACATGGCATTCGCGATGTTCGCACACGTCTCCGTGTACGCCGTCGCGCTCGGCAACTGGTAGTCGAGCCCGAAGGCCTCCCACACGACATCCCCCCGCTTCGACGTCCCCCGATGCAGCGCCCCGATGGCCCCCGTGATGTACATCCGCCGCTCAACTACATCGCCCCAGATCCGCTCCAGCGCCTCCCGCAGCGCCTCCTCCCCTGTCTCGCCATACACGTCCGCCGCCCCGCACCACAGATACCCCGCCGTCACCGCATGCCCCACCGCCTCCGTCTCCTCCCGCAGCGGCACGCGGAACTGGTTCTGGTCGCTCCCGCCCGGCTGCGACCCGCGCATGTCCACGAAGATGCCCGCCAGCTCCAGGTAGCGCTCCTCGCCCGTCGCATGGTACAGATCCACGAGCCCCATGATGTTCGACGGATTCCACCCGAAGTGCGCCAGCTCCACCGGCCGCGGCTCGAACGTAGCGTACAGGTACTCCGCCAGCTTCACTGCGACATCGAGGAACGCCCTCTTCCCCGTCACCCCATGATGCACGCTCGCCGCCGTCATCAGGTGCCCCATGTTGTACAGCTCATGGTAGCCCCGGTCGCCCCATCGCTCCTTCGCGGCATTGAGCTGCACCTGCGTGCACAGATACCCGTCGTCATCCTGCGACCGCGCGAACAGGTCCACCAGCTCATCCATCTGCCCGTCGAGCTCCGCGTCCCGCGTCACCGCATACACGTGCGCCATCGCCTCGAGCCACTTGTACACATCCCCATCGCTCCAGTTATTGCCCTCGTGCTCCCCCTCCTCGAGCCCGGCGGCGATGCGGAAGTTGGCCAGCCGCGCGCCGTTCCCCGCCTGCTCCATGGCCTCCCGCATGCTCGGGATCATCTGTCCATGGCAGCGCTCGAAGCGCTCCCCCCAGAACCCACCCGTCCAGCGCACCGCCCCCTCCGGCACGGGATGCACCTTGCGATAGCGCCCGGACATGGTACCGTTCTCCTTCCTATCGCTGGCCCGCGACCGGGCCATGCCCTCCGTCTGCCGTCCTGCGCCCCGACTTCCCTGACTCGCCGCCCAATCCTGCCTCGTGCACCCCGCCGCCCTGTCATTCCTCGCACACCAGCACACGGACCTCCCCGTCGCCGCAGCGCGGCGGCACACGTTGCCGGAAGGGACGATCCCCTGGTGCGCGTGGGCCCTCTGCTGGAGATCGTGGGAAAGGGCAGGTGGACGCGGTTCCCGGGCGAACAGGTGACCGGCGGGAGGGCCGGGGAGCCACTGCGTCGGCACGAGCCCACCTGGCCATTTGCCCGCCGGGACGCCCCCGGCCCGCCAGGGCTCAGGAGCGGACAGGAGCGAGCGAGTGTACACTGCCAGGAGCGCCGCGTATTGCTGCCTGATGCTCGGTCTGAGCCGCACTATGGCCGCGTGCGCTCCGGACCCGCAGCCTGACAGCGGGGTCCTCTACGACCGGGCAAAGGCTGCCTCGGTGGAGATCTTGATCGACGGACATCTCGCCGGATCGGGATGGTTTGCCCACCGCGAGGGACTGGTCGTCACCGCCGCCCACGTGCTCAAGGCCCGCAGGAGCCAGACGGCGGTCATCTCGCCCGTGGCGGGCCGTCTTCCCGCGGACACGATGGCCGTGGACAGAGGCCACGACCTCGCTCTCTTGCGGGTGCCGGCCTCTGGCGCGCCGTACCCCTTCCTGGGGACCGCCCGTGGCATGCCCGCTCCGGGTAAAGACGTCTACCTGTTCGCCTCGCCGATGTTCCGCCACCAGATCATGCTCCGCGGCGCCGTGGGCAGGAGGTCGCCGACCTTCGAGTACCTCCCCGATCAGGGCCACTATATCGAGGCGTACCACATCAGCGCCCCCTCGCCCAAAGGCACGTCGGGCGGGTGTTGGCTGGACGCCAGGGGGCGCGTCGTCGGGTGCCAGTCCGGCTTCGTCTCCGAGAGGGGAGTCGGGTTGGGCATTGCGTTGGTCACGGGGCCCGAGGCCATCAGGCGGCTTGTGCGTGGACGCACATCGGTGACCACGCCCTCGGTTGGCACGGCCTTCGAGGAGTTCTGGGCCCAGCCCGCTGGGTTCATTGCCCGTTTCCCCGAGGGAGCCGCCGGGCTCGTTCCGGTGCTCCCAGTCAAGGGCGGCGCGGCCGAACGCGCGGGCCTGGTGGGTGACCTGCTCATCACTGCGGTTGATAGCCGTCCTGTCCAGTACCGTGATGAACTGCTGCGCGTGATCCGCGCAAAGGCCCCGGGCGATGAGCTGACGTTCACTGTCCTGCCTCCCGACGGGGCCGATCCCCGACACGTCAAGGTCACGCTCGCCCCGCTCTGAAATCCGGGGACACAATACCTATTTTCGGCGGCG
>JASFTE010000489.1:0-4439 GCA_050114035.1 Armatimonadota bacterium
AGTTCCGGCCGTCGATCCAGAACTCGCGGAACCCGAAGCGCACCGGGTGGGCGGTGTCGAGGACCTTGCCCCCGGCATCGAGCAGGGACAGCTTGAGGCGGTACGTGTTCTGCGGTGTGTGGATGTCCCAGAGCCTCTTGGGCTGCCATCCCTCAGTGAATGCGATGCGGCCGTCCTTGAGATCGTCCGCCTGGAACGCCTTGCTGGTGAATTGCGCGACGCGCCGGCTCTTGCCCCTGATTCGGGCACGAAGCGCGTACTGCGTATCCGCGGCGAGGTCCTGCAATGCCGCCCCGAACGTGATCGCCCCGGCCCGCACTGAGGTGCTCACTCTGACGTCGCTCATGCGCGCGCCCGCGGGCGTGGCCGTCAGGTAGACGTCACCGCAGAGCCCGCGTCGCCGCACCGTCCCCCGCACCTGCCTGGCCTGATTGGTGTCGCTGTAGGACAGCATGACCCCTTTCAGCGGCATCGCCACCACGAGCATGCTGAGTACGTGCTTGCCGCCCGGGCGGCAGGCCGGTGTCAGGTCCACCTCGCCCGCCGGGAACAGGATCTCGCCAACCTGCTTGCCGTCCACGTGGATCGCAGCATACGAGTTCAGGTACTCCGCACAGACGGCGATGCGGCGTCGCGCCCACGTGCGGGGAATGGTGATCTCCCGCTGGTACCAGGCCGCCGTGACGCGGCCCAGCTCCTGGTCCTCCCAGCTCGAGTGCGCATGGACCGTCTGGCAGTCCTTCTGCATGTAGTCCGTGATTCCGGGCCAGCACCCGGGGACCTTGAAGTAGCCCCAGTTCTCACCAGGCACCACGTCCGTGCCGGCCTGTCTTGCCGGCTGCCAGCGCCACAGGCCGTTGATGCAGATGCGCTCCCGCGTGGGTGTCGTCTCGCGATACGCCTTGCTCACGTCCCAGACAGCCTTGACGCCTCGGGGCAGATCTGCGGCGGGCTGCGCCCGACACGCTCCGGCGATGGCCACCATGATGACGGATCCGACAACCACGAGCCAGACCAGCGTATGGCGTTCCATTGTCCCCTCTCTCCCTACGCGCCGATGGAAGGCTACTGCACGAAGGTCACCACGCCGAAGTCGCGCGGGAACCACCTGGGAAACAGGCCGCCGCCCCAGTTCATCTGTGCGATGCGGCCCTTGCCGTCGTTGTCGTTGAGCTGAACGGAGAACCCGAGCTTGCTGCCCGGGGCGCCTGCCACGCCCAGCTCCGTCAGGGGGACGCGCAGCTCATAGACGCAGGCGCCCTCGGCCGTGGCAACGGCCATGTCGTGCACCGACGAGTCCCTGAACAGGTGCCCGGACGTGCGCCCGCCGCTGTGCTCCTCGGGCCGGAAGAGGGTGTGCTTGCCGCTGCCGCCTCCCGGGACGGCGGACGACATGTAGTAGCCGAAGGCCTTCGTGTCCGCGTCCGGCCCCCGCCTCGTCGGATCGAAGCCGAGCATCAGGCTGTCGCCCTCCGTGATGCGCTCCCCGCCCCCGGTCCCGGAGCCCGTCGCGTGATGCAGGCCATCGCGCACCTGGACGCCGACGTACAGGTTCGCGTCGTCCCACATGAGGTATCCGACCGCGCTGAGATCGTCCGGCGTCCACGCGTAGTCGTCGGCCTGGGCGGCGATCTGGTTCCTGCCGATCAGCGGAATGGGGCACTTCTTCGCCCACTCCTCGAGGCTCCCGTCCACCGTCGGCGGTGTGTTCGCTCTGTGGGCCTCGGCCGCGTAGTCCGTGCCCTCGAAGATCGTGACGCGGATGTTGTCGTACATGGCCCAGCCGCCGCCCTTCACCACCGGCGTGAAGCTGACGCGCTCCGTGCCCACGGGCATCTGCTTGCGGCACGTGAACACCTGCCAGTAGTCGTTGGTGTCCCCACACCGGAACACCTGGGTGTCATACAGGCGGATCTCCCGGCCATCGGTCAGGTACTGAGTCATGTTCGAGCCGCAGCTCATGTTCTCGTTGCGCACCCAGGCGGTGTAGAGGTACGTCTGCCCGCCGCGCAGCGGAATGGTGCGACCGCAGTGCTCCCACTCGGGCGAGTTCTCGAACCTGAGCACGTACGCGCCCAAGCCGTCGCCGAGGCCCTCGGCGCCGGCCCACATCTTCGTCCGCCCGTTGACCGTGAAGCCATCCGGGCCGGTGCCGGTCCCGTCGGGCGTCTCGAAGTCGCCGTTGGGCATCAGATTGCCCAGCATGTCGGCCGAGATCACCGACAGGACAACCGCCTTCTCGACGCGGGGCAGCTTCCGCCAACCGAAGCTCAGCCCGATCCGGACCGTGTAGTCCCTGAGCTCGATGCCGTCCGGGATGGCCAGCGTCAGCTCGCGCACCTCGTCCTTGCCCCTCCCGAGCGAGAATGGCATCGGCCCCGGTGCGGGCCAGCCCTCGGGGAGCTCGATGCGCATGTTCCCCGACAGCTTGCGGTCATAGTGGTTGGTCAGGCGGACGGCGAGCCGCCCGTCGCTGCCCCGCAGCATACTCACGCGCGGGGTCACCCGGCGGGCCCTGGCGACGTTGACCGAGGTGCCCGCCCCCACGCGCGCGACGTGGATCCGGGGCACGACGTAGGCCTTGAGCGCGTCCAGGTCGGCGCCCTCGACGAAGGAGGGAAGGGAGCCGAGCTGAAGCCGGGCCTCGCCGCCGAGCGCGGGCAGCGGGCTCTCGTTCCCCTGGTAGTCCGTGATGAGCACCTTCTCGCTCCCCACGTGGAGGGCGACCTGCTCGCCCTCCGCCTCGTAGGTGGAGGCGACCAGGAGCGGCTCGCCCGCCCGCTCGAAGAGGTGGAACAGCCCCCCGTTGCCGAGCAGGAACACACCGAGCGGCTCCGCGCCGAACATCTTGCTGGTGAATACGGCCAGCGTCGCGGCGACGGGTCGGGGACTGAGATCGTCCAGCAGGAACCCATGGGAACCGGCCGCGTGGCCCTTGCCGCCGAAGTAGATGATCTTCTCGCAGCCCGCGACCAGCTCGTCGGTCCACTGCCGCAGCACCCAGTCTGACTGCACCGTGTTCTGCAGCTCCTCCAGTGGCGGCACGGCCCAGGCGTTGAGGCCCTTGGCCGACTCGTCCTCCCACACGGCGACGTCGCTGAGGCCGGCGGCGTCCAGGTCCTGGCGCGCCTCGAGGATGCCGTCACCGTTCTGGTAGTGCACGGGCAGCACGTCTACGTACTCGCCCACGCCGGCCGTCAGCACCTGCGTCCTGAAAGCCCGGGGGTACAACCCCCCGGCGAGGATCGTCACGATGTCCGGGTCGATGGCCTTGGCGGTCTCCGTGCCGATCCGGCACATCTTCAGGTAGGTCCCGACCGGATCGTCGCAGCCGCCCGGGGCGATCTCGTTGAGCCATTCCCAGCCCAGAATCTTGCCCCTCAGCCGCGTTGTGGCCGTCTGGACGAAGCCCTCCCACACGTCCCACCTGCAGTCGAAGGCGCGATAGCTGGTGCTCACGACCTTTCCGGGGAACGCGAACGCCGGAGGGTCTACGATACACAGCCATAAGGCGACGCCGTACTTGCGCGCGGTGTCCAGCTCGGTCACCAGCTCGTCGAGCCTGTACACGTCAGGCCCGGGCTGCAGCCGGTACCAGCGAGTGAACCGCCGGCACGTGCTGAGCCCCAGGCGCTGGGCAATGGCCCAGACCTCCTCGGGCAGGGCGTCCCAGTGGGCGGTCATCCCAAAGCGCGTGGGCTGCCGCCGCGTGATCGCCTTCAGGTCGGGAATGCGGGCGAAGGTGGTATGTCGCTTCTCCCAGCCGGGCACGTCGAGCTCGATGAGGAAGACGCCGCGCCTGTCGAGGTCGAGATCAATGGGCACGCGCTGCCCGTCGCTCTCGACGGTGAACTCCTGCTGTCCCTCCGCGACAGCCGCTCCCGTCGTGTCGCGCACTGTGTAGCGGAGCGTCTTCCGTTCACCCGGACGCGCCACGTTCTTCAGCCTGACCGAGACGCGCACCGGCTCCGCGTAGGTGAACAGGTGACCGGGCACGTCCGTCTCGATCTCGTAAAAGCCGCGCTTGCGGACGAAGCTGTTGTTCGCGCGCACGTGCCATGGCCACGTCTGTCCCGCGGCGTCTCGGAACCCGGCGATCAGCAGGACGCGGTTGTTCATCCGCACGAGCTCCAGGCCCTTGGGAACGGTGAACGTGAAGACGTGGCGTCCCCTCCCCGGCTCGGTCAGATCCACCCGGCGCCCGAGCCCCGGGTAGCCGATGTGGCCGCGCTTTGTTGTGTACTTGCCGTCGGGGGTGTCGATCCAGGGCCCGGTGCCCCACATGTACAGCGTGGTGGTCTCGTGGTGGTCCGCCGGATCGAGGTGGTACTCGATGGGCACCTCCCACTTGTCGCCCGAGACAAGCGGCTTCCCGCCGTTGGAGGCGTCCACATGGATCCAGCTCTTCTTGTACGTGAGGTCCACGAGCGGGGACCTGC
>JASFTE010000490.1:0-4432 GCA_050114035.1 Armatimonadota bacterium
ATGCCGGACGTCTACTATTTCGGTGGCGGGAAGGCCGACGGGAACACTGGCATGAAGGACGTGCTGGGTGGCAAGGGTGCGAACTTGGCCGAAATGACGAATCTCGGAATCCCCGTTCCCCCGGGGTTCACCATCTCGGCCAAGCTCTGCACGACCTACATGCGGGAAAGCGCCATTCCGGACAGTCTCCACGGCGAGGTCGAACGGGCCATGGAGCGGCTCGAGCAGGACAGCGGCCGGACGTTCGGCGCCACCGAACGTCCCCTGCTCGTCTCGGTGCGCTCGGGCGCGAAGATCTCGATGCCCGGCATGATGGACACGATCCTGAACCTCGGTCTCAACGACAAGACGGTTGAAGCGCTCGCCGCCGAGGGGAACAACCCCCGCTTCGCCTACGACTCCTACCGACGCTTCGTCCAGATGTACGGCGAGGTGGTGTACGGCATCAAGCAGGGGGCGAACGGGGGCAACCCGTTCGAGGACGTGCTCGAGGCCGCCAAGCGCAAGGGGGGAGTCGAGCGCGATATCGACCTCGAGCCGGACGACTTCTTCGAGCTCGTCGTTTCGTTCAAACGCATCGTGGAGGAGCACACGGGGCATCCGTTCCCGGAAGACCCCTGGGACCAGCTTTGGGGCGCGATCGAGGCGGTGTTCAAGAGCTGGAACGGCCGGCGCGCGGTGGACTACCGCCGCGTCCACCACATTCCCGACGATCTGGGCACGGCGGTCAACGTCATGGCCATGGTGTTCGGCAACCTGGGCGAGGACTCCGGCACGGGGGTGGCCTTCACGCGTGACCCTTCGACCGGCGACCCCAAGGTGTTCGGCGAGTGGCTGCGCAACGCCCAGGGCGAGGACGTCGTGGCCGGGATCCGCGATCCGGAACCGCTCGCCACCATGGCCGAGTGGCGCCCAGAGGTGCACCGCCAATTCGAAGAGATCTGCAAGCAGCTCGAAGCCCACTACCAGGACATACAGGACGTCGAGTTCACGGTGGAGCACGGGACGCTCTACATCCTCCAGACCCGGCGTGGCAAGCGAACCGCCCCGGCCGCCGTACGGATCGCCGTGGACATGGTGGACGAGGGCCTGATCGACGAGCGCACCGCCGTGACACGGGTGGAACCGGACCAACTGGATCAACTGCTGCACCCCACGCTGGCCCCGGACGCCGAACCGGACGTGCTCACCACCGGGTTGCCGGCCTCTCCCGGTGCGGCCGTCGGGAAAGTGGTGTTCGACGCCGACCGCGCCGCAGCGATGGCGGCCGCCGGCGAACCCGTCCTGCTCGTGCGTCGCGAGACGAGTCCTGACGATTTCCACGGCATGGCTCCGGCACAGGGGATTCTCACGTCGCGGGGCGGGATGACGAGCCACGCGGCCGTGGTGGCCCGAGGCATGGGGAAGCCGTGTGTGGCGGGGGCCAAGGCGTTGGAGGTAAGCGAGGCCGAGCGTCGGCTCACGGTGGGCGAGCGGACGGTACGGGAAGGCGAGTGGCTTACCCTCGACGGCAGTACGGGGCGCGTGATCGCCGGCAAGATCGACCTGGTCGAGCCCAAACCCGGTGACGACTTCAAGCAGCTCATGAGTTGGGCCGACGACGTGCGGCGGCTCCGGGTCCGCACCAACGCCGACACGCCGGAGGACGCGGCTCGGGCGAGGGAGTTCGGGGCCGAGGGCATCGGGCTCTGCCGCACCGAACATATGTTCTTCGAGGAAGGTCGCATCCGCGCGATGCGCGAGATGATCCTCGCCGAGAACGAGGAAGGGCGCCGCCGGGCACTCGAGCGCCTGGAGCCGATGCAACGGGACGACTTCGCGGGGATCTTCCGGGCGATGGACGGCTACCCGGTCACCATCCGACTGCTCGATCCCCCGCTGCACGAGTTTCTGCCGCGGGACGACGACGAGATCGAGGCCCTCGCGGACTCGATGCAGGTTTCGCCCGACAAGCTGCGCCGCACGATCGCGAGCCTGAGCGAGACGAACCCCATGCTGGGCCACCGCGGCTGCAGGCTGGGCATCGCCTACCCCGAGATCACCGAGATGCAGGCCCGGGCGATTATCGAGGCCGCCTGCGTGGTACAGCAGGAAGGGGTCGAAGTGCATCCCGAGATCATGGTGCCCCTCGTGAGCCACGCCGAGGAGCTACACCGGCAGCGGGACGTCGTGCAGCAGACGGCCGAAACCGTCATCGAGGAGAGTGGCTGCAAGATCGACTACGTCATCGGGACGATGATCGAGATCCCGCGGGCATGTATCACTGCTGACGCCGTGGCCAAGGTGGCGGACTTCTTCTCGTTCGGCACGAACGACCTCACCCAGACGACCTTCGGGATCTCGCGCGATGACGCGGGTGGATTCCTGCCACTGTACCAAGATCAGGGGATCTTCACGGACGACCCGTTCCAGACGCTGGATCGGCACGGTGTTGGCCAGCTGGTCAAAACTGCGGTCGAGCTGGGCCGGCGGACGAAACCCGATCTCAAGATCGGCATTTGCGGCGAACACGGCGGGGATCCCCGTTCAGTGGAGTTCTGCCACCAGACGGGCCTCAACTACGTGTCCTGCTCGCCATTCCGCGTCCCAATCGCCCGCCTGGCCGCCGCACAGGCGGCGTTGCGGAAGGAAGAGCCGACGGGCGTGGGCGGCGGCGGGTAGGCCCTCAGGGAGCGTCGTCCTCGGACGCGGGAAAACGCTCCTCGAACACGATCTCGTGCAGCGGACGTCGGCTGGACGGCCGCTCCCGGTTCCGCCGCCGCTCGGACAGATCGTCAGGATCACCGGGAAGGCCGACGGCCACCATGGCCTGGACGTCGAACCCGTCGGGCACCCCAGCCACTTCGCGGGCCCGCCCGTAGTCGAATCCTGCCATGCCGTGGATCACCAGACCCTGTGCGACCCCCTGGAGCGCCAGATTCTCCCACGCCGCGCCCGTGTCGAAAGCATGGGTTCCAAGCTCCCTGCCCCCTGGCTCGGAGGTCGTACGGGAGACTACGATGATGAGCGCCGCCGCGCGGTGTGCCCACTCGCGGTTGCCGTCGTCCAGCAACCCCAGGAAGTCGGACCAGCCGGCGGAGTCACGCGTGGCATACACGAACCGCCACGGCTGCTGGTTGCCAGACGACGGCGCCCATCGCGCCGCCTCGAACAGGCGCATGAGCTGTGCCGGCGGCAGCGAGTCCCCGCTCATCGCCCGAGGCGACCACCGCTGCAGGATGAGGTCCTCGATTGCGTGATCCGGGCGGCGCACGTCTAATGCCTGCTGCGCAACGTCTGTCACCGTGACATCTCTCCTCTGTGCGGTGGGCTCCGCGCTCGCTCGCCCACGACCGCATCCCTTGACCGGATGCATGAAGACGCCAACGCTCATGTTAAGGTTGACGTAAGTCGGCGTAACTGACTGGAACGCAATATATTACAACGTGCACCTGATCGCAGGTGGGAAGCTCATTCGGCGCGTCAGGCGCGAGCGACGTGCCGCAGCCGCAGGCCCGCCTCGATCAAGGAGGCGTGGTGCAACGCGAGTCCGACGTCAGGGGACCGGCCCGGCCCAGCAGCCACAATTCGGCCGCACTCGGCAGACAAGGGGTGCATCTACGTCACGCTACGCAGACCGCGGCCGGAACGGACCTGAGGCCAGCACCCGCGAGGTACGGACCCTGGCCACGTCGCGGAGCGGACGCCTCAGCCTGGGATGCTCTCAATCACCCATTGGTAGGTCCCGTTGGGGGGGATCCTGACCCCCCATCTGGACCTTGCGCTGCTCCCCCCGGACATCTCGGCCCGGAGATCCCAGCAGCCTGGCTCGATCGACCACGACTTGGACTCTCGAGAGTCAAGAGTGCCTCTGCTGGGGCCCCAGGTGCTCGCCCCGCAACTCGAGAAATAGACGGTGACCTTCTCGCCACTCTGATTCTGCGCGATGAGCGTGGCAGCATCCGGTCCCGTGTATTCCCCGTTGCACGCTGCAAGCCAGACACAGCAGACGACGGCTGCAGCAGGCATCGCCAACTTGAGCATCGTTCGACCTCCGAATCGCAATCCACAGCCCCGCTGAGCGGTCCGGCGGTCTCTTGGTCGGGCGGGCGTCCAGATGGAGGGCGTCGGTGCAGCTGCGGGACCGGCGGGAGCCACCAGCGTAACCGCCAAGAAAGATGCGGCCCCTCGCCTAGGGCGCAACAACAGGATCTATCGGCATTGCAGCACGGCACGCGGATTAGCCGGCTCCCAATACCTGGATTGCGCCTCCCGCCAGACCATCGGCGACGAGCAGGATCACCGCAGACACAAACGGCCCCGTTCTACGGGGCCGTTCGTCATGGAGGCGCGGGGAATCGAACCCCGGTCCGAGCCTCGATCCAGACTCGCGTCTACGTGCGTAGGCTACGCTCGAAGGTCTCCAGCGGCCAGTGCATAGCCAACGGACCGC
>JASFTE010000491.1:0-4431 GCA_050114035.1 Armatimonadota bacterium
CCTCCGGCAGAAAGGGCGTACGGACGACCAGATACGGGAGGAGTTTCGTCGCGCTGGTTGGCAGGACAAGCAGGTCAGCGTCCTGATGCGCCATGCTGCCCCGAGCGCGCCCCAACCGGGCGCGACGGCGCCCGCCGGAGGAGCTTCCCCTGGCCGGACCTGCTGCCCATACTGCAGCTCGCAGGACATCGCGGAGCTACCCGAGCCGAAGGGCGGGCTCTTCGCGTGGCTGACGGCGGGTACCGATAGGTTCCGCTGCACGAACTGCGGGTTCAGATGGGGGGAGGAGGTACTTGAGCAGCCCGTTCTCCCTCGCGGCTCACATGACGAGTGGCTCAAGAGTCGGCTGCGGATCGCGGAGCAGGCCGACGCAGACATCGGGAGGGCCCACCTGATGTCGGCCATGGCCGAGTCGGACCGCGCCTGGCCGTCGCACTGCGTGTACATCGTAGACGAGTACTGTGCGCGACACGGTCTGGCTCTGCCCGAGGCGGACTTCGACCCGGATGACCCGGCGGATATCCACTCCCTGCTGAATGTGCCGGATAACCCCCTGGAAGACGAGTATGTGCTGCGCGACGGGTTGTCGGAGGCGGCGCGCGCCGATGACCTCTCGACCGCGCGGGCGCTGCTGGAGGATGGGATCCACCCGCACGCGGCAGGCTCTGCCGGCTACACGCCTCTGGGCGCGGCGGCGGCCGCCGGGCACTACGGGATGGTGGAGCTGCTTCTTGGGGCGGGCGCCGCTGCCGACGACGTTGGTGCTGACGACGAGTCTGGCGATGAGGATGAGGACGAGGAACCTGACCTATACGACGGGCTCGGAGAAGATGCCGCCCTCCATCTGGCCGCCGAGAACGGCCACCTAGACGTCTGCAGGCTGCTTCTGGATCATGGGGCCAGCGCGGACGCCGACGGCATGAACCGGATCAAGCCGCTGCATGGGGCGGCCCAGAATGGGCATCTCGACGTGTGCACATTGCTTCTCGCCCGGAAGGCGACCCCCGACGCCCGGGACAAGGACGATGCCACCCCACTGCATCTGGCAGCCGGCAACGGTCACGTGGATATCTGCGCGCTGTTGCTCAAGCGGGGAGCGCGTGTAAACGTAGTGAGCAGGCGTAGCCAAAGCAGGCCGATCTGGGTGGCGCACCTGGATGAGTGGTCGGGGGAGACCCGCACCTACCAGGATGGTTGGGAGTCGCCGGTGCGGGAGAATCGGACGCCGCTGCACTACGCGGTAGCAGGCGGGCACGAGGAGATCGTCAAGCTCCTCGTCGAGCGCGGGGCGGATGCAAGCATCGAGGATGGGTGGGGGGAGTCCGCGACGGACATCGCACTGGACGACGTGCACCGTGGGCGCGGGAGCGAGGAGATTCTGGATATCCTCACTGCCGGCCAGAGGTGAGCCCCCGCCGCCAGCCAAACACTTGAGTCGGGAGGACTGCCGCAATGGATGCAGACAGACGAGCAGAGATCCTCGCGAAGGGCCGCCCGTCGTCGTTTTGGGGCGGAGAGCCGTCGCTGGGTGGGTGGCACACGGAGGAGGAGGTGGAGGCGGCGGTGCGCGTGATACGGGAGGCCATGGACTGGACGAAGGGCTATGGGGGGATGAAGGAGACGGAAGAGTTCGAGCAGGCCTTCGCCGAGTACTGCGGCACGGCGGATTGCGTGGCCATCAACGGGGCGGGCTCCGGGCTCGACATGGCCATGATGTGCCTGGACCTCGAGCCGGAGGACGAGGTGATCTCGCCGGCGATCAACTTCAAGGCCGAGCACCTGGCGGTCATCGGGCAGGGCGCGAGGCTGGTGCTGTGCGAGATCGATCCGGCGACGTTCAACGTGGACCCGGAGGACGTGGAGCGGCGCATCACGCCGAACACGCGGGCCATCGCGCCGGTGCACATGAACGGGCTGTCGGCGCCGATGGACGACCTGCTCGAGATCGCCGAGCGCAACCCGCACCCGAAGCACGGGCCGCTGAAGGTCATCGGGGACGCCGCGCGTGCGTGCGGAGGCGGGTACAAGGGCACCAAGATCGGGAAGAAGGCCTGGATGACCGTCTTCAGCTTCCACACGCAGAAGCTCATGACGACGCTGGGCGAGGGCGGGGGCATCACGACGGACGACCCGGAGGTCGGTCGGCGACTGCGCGGCCTGCGGCAATTCGGGGGCGGCACCGGGGAGTGGGGCACGAACTACAAGATGACCAACGTGCAGGCGGCAGTGGGCCAGGTGCAACTGCGACGGCTCGATGAGATGATCGGCCGCCGGGTGCGGCTCGCGAACAAGCGGACCGAGATGCTGCAGCACATCCCGGAGTTCACCCTCCCGACGGAGCCGCCAGAGTGCGACCACACGTACTACCTCTACACCATCCTCGTCCCGAAGGAATGGGCCGGGGCGAAGCGCGACAAGCTATGCGCCATCATGAAGGAGGAGTACAACGTCGGCTGCGTGGTCGCCAATCCGCCGACGTACATGAGTCAGGCGTGGGTCAAGAAGCACACCGAGGGGCAGCACCTCCCGCTGTCGGACGAGCTCGGCGCGCGGCTGTTCTGCCCGTCGCTGCATCCGCTGATGACGGATGAGAATAACGAGTACGTGTGTGCGGCGTTGGACGAGACGGTGGGGAGGGTACGGGAGGGGGGCTAGCGGTTGGTGCGCGCCGCCCGGCCTCGCCCGCCGCTGCCGTGGACTGCTCAGGCTCTGCGGATGTGGACGGGAGGTAGAGCTTGCGAGCTTCACACCCCTGGCCGGGCGCCTTTACCTCGCTCCTCTCGTCTTCGCCCCTGTTGTAGAACCCGGCCCATGTCCCGCGCTCTGGCATCGCTCTCCATACCAGCCATGTCGCCGCGTGCGGCACGACAGAGAAGGACCCCTCACGGCACCCGACCAAGAGAGGCGCGCCACTTGACCGACAGGAGATGCCCAGACCATGGCCACGAGGCGCGCCTCAGACACACTCGCCATCCACGGCGGGAAGGCCGTCCGGACGAGGCCTTTCCCCGCACGGCTGCACATCGGGAAGGAGGAGTGGGAGGGCGTGAAGCGCGTCTTCCGCCAGGCCATGCGCAGCGGCGGGGGCTTCGACCGGTACGGGACCGAGGACGTGGATCTGTATGAGAGGGAGTTCGCCCGCGCCCACGGGGTCAAGTACGCCACCGCCGTCAGCTCCGGCACCGCGGCCGTCCACACGGCCCTGAGCGCCCTGCGGATGCCGCCGGGCAAAGAGATCATCTGTAACACCATCACCGACCCCGGCGCCGTCGCGCCCATCCTGTGGAATAACTGCATCCCCGTCTTCGCCGAGCACGAGCTCCATACGTTCCAGATCTCGGCCCGCACCATCGAGCCCCTCATCTGCCGGCACACCGGCGCCATCATCGTGGGCCACATCGCCGGCATCCCGGCCCATATGGTCCCCATCATGCGCCTGGCGAAGCGGCACGGCATCCCCGTCATCGAGGACGCCGCCCAGGCCCACGGGGCACTGTACAGGGGCCGGCCCGTGGGCGGGCTCGCCGACCTCGCCGCCTTCAGCCTCATGAGCGGCAAGCACACGACCGCCGGCGGCCAAGGGGGGATGGTGCTCACTGACGACGAGGAGCTCTACTGGAACGCCAAGCGCTTCGCCGACCGCGGCAAGCCCTTTGGCTCCGACTGCCCCACCATCCTGATGCTCGGCAACAACTACCGCATGACTCAGCTCCAGGCGGCCATCGGCCGGGCGCAGCTCCGGAAGATGCGCCGCATCGCCCACAGGCGCCACCAGCTCGTCGGCGCCCTCCGCACGGCACTCGCCGGCTCGCGGTGCTTCCGGGTCATCTGGCCGCGCTACAAGTGCCGCCCCGCCTGGTGGTTCGTCTTCATCGCCTACGATGGGCCGTGGGCGAAGCAGGACGCGTGCGAGGCCGTGAGGGCCGAGGGGATCCCGGTTGCCCTGGAGTATCGGCATGTCATCTACGAGCACCGCTGGATCGCGGAGCGGGCGGCCTTCGAAGGCAGTGAGTGGCCGTGGAGCCAGCTCCCGAAGCTGCCGCACCTGGATCCGGCTTCCTACACGGATGGCAGCATTGAGGCCGTGGTCGAGCGGTATTGCCGCGTCGGGGTGTCCGAGTTCTGGACGGCCGATGATGCCAGGGACGTGGCCCGGGCGATGCTGAAGGTCGAGCGCGCGATGCTCGGGAGCTGATCCCGCGGGTGCGTGGTGGGCAACGTTGGGTGATGCCGTGAAGGAGGCGCATGTCAGTGCCACAGGCCCGAGAGTCGAGAGCCGAGCTTGCCGTCAACGGCGGCGAGGTGGTGGCGGGGGAGTTGGAGTCGCCGTCGGAGCCGAAGGTGGGGAGCGAGGAGTTCCTGGAGCTGGCGGAGCTGTGGGGATTCGGTGCCGAGGCGATAGAGGGGATTCGGGAGGCGATACGGGATGAG
>JASFTE010000492.1:0-4416 GCA_050114035.1 Armatimonadota bacterium
CGGTCCACGTACGACGGGGCCGGGCCGAGCATGCTGAGTGCCACACGCACGACCGTCACAACGGACGGCGACGGGCGCTTCGTCATCCCGCATGCCGCGGCGGGGCGATGGCGGCTGCGGGCGGAGGGCACGTCACATGCGGAGGCGGACGCAAGTGCCGAAGTGGCGGACCGGGGCGAGAGCGCGGTGCACATCGCCGTCCACAGGACATGGTCCGGCACGCTCGGGGGGCGGATCCTCGGCCCGGACGGCATTCCGGCGGCCGAGACACGCGTGTCGCTGCAGTTGCTCGCGAGCCCGGCAGGGAGAGAGGTCGGGGTGGAGCACGTGCGCACGGACGGCGAGGGCCGGTTCTCCGTCGCAGTGGACGAGAAGATCGGCCGCGTGAAGGTGTTCCCGGCGGGGCTCTCCCCGGCGGCTGTTGAGGTGCTCCCCTCGGACACGGCGATGGCGTCGCTGGAGGTCCGGCTGCCGCCGGTGAGCGGCATGGCAGGGACGGTCGAGGCGGATGGGGGGATCATTCCGCCGGGAGGGCTGTTTGTGCTCGCCGGGCCGCCGGACGGGTCCGTGCCCCTCCCGGAGGATCCCGACGATCCCTGGCCCCCTGTCGGGACCGGCTTCGCGAGAGTGATGCCGGGCCAGAGCGACTGGGAGATCCTGGGCCTGGCGCCCGGGACGTACGAGGTGTTCACGTATGCGCCTGGGCTGAGTGCGTCGGTGCCGTCACCGGTCATGGTCGCCGAGGGCGACATCGCGTTGGCTGTCGTGGAGGCCGCCCTGCCCGGCGGGGCCATCACCGGCCGGGTGCTCACGGCCGACGGCGCGCCGCTGGGGGGAGTGGACATCCACGTGACCACGAGCGGCGGGCGCCTTCGGTCGTCCTCGTCCCGGGTGAAGAGCGACGAGCAGGGACGGTATCGGCTTGAGGGTCTCACGCCCGGAGCCGTCACGCTGCGGTTGCACTCGGTGGAGAACCGTGGATTCGCGCGCCCGCCCGACCACACGACTCTGGTGATGCCCGGCGTGACGACGGAGAACGTTGACTTCACGCTGCTCGCCGGGGGCGAGTAGCGAAGCGCCATCCCCCCATCGCCGCTGCCCGCCGGCGTCCAGGAGATGGGCCCGGCAGGGGCGAATGGTGCCGCGAATCCCTCTCCCGAGAGAGAGTCGATTGCCCGTGGCAAGATCGAGTTTGACACGAACGGCAATCTGCACGGCGAGCGCCCTCGTGCTGCTGTGCGGCGCGTGTGGCGCCCTTGGGGCCGAGGTCACCGTCGTTGTTGCCGACGATGCCGGGCAGCCGATGGCCAGAGCGCGCGTGCTGCTCCGAGGGGCGACCGGCATTACCAGCCTCAGCCGTGTGAACGGGGTAACGGACCGCACGGGCACGGCGCGGCTCTCGGATGTGGCCCCCGCAAGCTACAGCCTGACCGTTGTGGCGCCAGACTACGTCAGGGATCGGCGCGAGGTCACGGTCCCACCGGATGCGCCACTTCGCGTCGAGGTGCGCCTCTCACGAGCCGGGCGGGTCGAGGGACGGATCACCCTCCGGTCCGGCGAGCCGCTGGCGAATGCCCGTGTGCGGCTGTACTTCGTCCAGCCTGGTGGCTACCGCGGAGTGAACAGCATCCGGGTCGGGCCGGACGGGGCCTACTCGGTGGTGTGGTACTACGACACAGGACGGGGCACGCTCGTGCTCAAGGCGCCCGGGTACGCGGCGGTGGAGCGGCGGGACGTGGAGCTGCAACCCGCCCGCGATCTGACTGGCATGGATTTCGTCCTCGATGCGCCTGCCGGAGCCATCAACGGCGTGGTGTACCAGCCAGACGGACGCACCCCGCACGCCAATGCAGTCGTCTGCGCGGAGGCCATCGAGGGCCCCATGTGGTTGACTCCGAGCGTCCCATCGTATCTCCACATGGTCGGACAGGACGCGTCCGAGGTCAAGGACCAGCCCGGCGGCGTGGTGACCGGAACCGACGGCACCTTCACACTCGCCGACCTGGTTGCCGGCACGTATCGCCTCTACGCCTACGCTCCCGGCTACGCCCGCTCGGTCAATGAGCAAGGCGTGGTCGTGGCCCGGTCGCAGAGGGTCGCAGGCGTACGGATCGCCCTCGAGCCGGGCGCCTCCATGGCCGGCAGGGTCTACGGCACGAGAGACGAGGCGCTCGGCCGGGCCCGCCTGTCGCTCACGGCCCGACACAGCGACACCGGCGCCAGCACGAGCGTGCGCATCACGACCGACCAGCAGGGGGCCTACCGGCTCGACTCGCTACCACCCGGCCCGTACAGGTTCGAGATGAGCCGCATGGACGGCGCCCGGGCCGTGCAGCAGGTGACCTTGGCCGAGGGCGAGGCCGCGGCCGGTATCGACTTCCGGTTCCGCAAGGGCTCCACTCTCACGGTGCTCGTGGTCGGCCCTGACGGCAAGCCGGCAGGCGACGCCGCGGTTGGGCTCTGGGAGGAGGCCGGGGGGCGATACTCGCGCCGGGGCTCGTCCGGAGCCGCGGCCCTCGACGGCCGCATCCAGTTCAGAGATCTGTTCGACGGAACGTACTGGGTGACGGTCGCCTCGCCCGGGGCGGCCCCGGAGAATGCCGGGCCCATCAACGTGGCGTCGGGCGCACAGGTCCCCGAGCTGACGGTGACTCTCAGGGAGGGGGCGGTCATCCGCGGGCGGGCCGTGGACGAGCGCGGCACGCCCGTGACGGGCGCCAGCATCCAGGCATATTCCTACGCTGCCTCCGCGGGCCCGAGGATGCGCTCCGGCGGCCAAAGCGCCGCCGTGACCGACGCCGAGGGACGCTTTGCCCTGGCGCACGCGGCCCCCGGGCGTTGGACGGTGACGGGGCGGGAGCCGTCACATCTCGCCGGCACTGCCCGGTTGGACGTGCAGGACGAAGGCGAGTACGAGGCCGACATCACCATGCCCCGAGCATGGTCCGGGACGCTCGAGGGCCAGATCCTCATGCCCGACGAACAGACACCGGCGGCGAACACGGCGTTCACCGTGCAGCTCCTGGGGGGCCGCGACGACACGCGGCGCCCCACGGGGAGCACCACGCGCATCCGCACGGACGCCGAGGGGCGGTTCTCCTTTGTGGTCAAGGAGGGCATACACGGGGCCAAGTTCGTCGGTGCAGGCCTCACCCCCGCCAGCATAGACATCGAGGCGGAGGACCGTGATGAGCTCTCGGTCACCGTCCAGCTGGCGCCCGAGACCGGCATCCACGGCGGAGTGCTGACCGCCGATGCCGAGATTCCGCCCGATGGCCTGCACGTATTCGCCGTGCCTCCCGGAGAGTACGCTTACCTGTCGGGGTCTAACCAGGCCCGACCGAGGCCGGGCCAGGGAGCTGCCACGGTGATGCCAGGCGAGACAGACTGGCAGATCCTCGGCCTGGAGCCGGGCGACTACGCCATCTTCACCTACGCGCCCGGACTCGCCCCATCGGTGCCCACTCCCGTGACCGTCGCGGAGGGCGAGATCGTGGACACGATGGTGGACGTGGCGGTCCCGGGTGCGGTTGCCGGGCAGGTGCTCACGGCCGCTGGCGAGCCCGTGGAGGGCATCTCGGTGAGAGCCACGGCGAGCGGGGGACGGGTCAGCGGCGTCTCCTTGTCCGGCACGACGGACGCGGGGGGACGATACCGCATCGAGGGACTCACCCCGGGGCAGGTCACCCTGAGCATTTCCGCCAGAGCGCGCGGCTACGCGGTCCCGCCGCCCCAGGACACATTGGTCGTTCCCCTCGGGACCATCGAGAACCAGGACTTCGAGCTGCTGGTGGGCGGGGAGGTGAGCGGCATCGTCAGGCGCCGGGACGGCAAGCCGCTCACGGGGAGCTACCGGGTGTATCTGCTCATCGGGGCCACGCGACCGCTCGTGGCGTACCCCTCTGGCGAGGGCACTTTCAGGATTGAGCATGTCCATCCCGGCACGTACGACGTCTCCCTCTACCGCCGCGACGGGGACCGGCAGCTCCTCGCCACACACGAGCGTATCATCGTCCCCGATGGGGTGACAGTGGAGGATATCGAGTTTGTGATCGATGAGTAACAGGCCTCGCGGCTCGTTGAGGCGAACTCGGAAGCGGCGCAATGAGCACGATCGCGATCCTGAGCTTCGCCATACTCCATCAGGCTATGGCCGACACCGGGCCTGGACACCACTTCTTCCGCGCCGGCATCGACGCCGACCGGCCGGTGTGGGGGCTGCGGGACGGCATTCGGTTCGGCGTGTGGCCGGGCGCGGTGGACGATAGGCCGGGGGGCGGCGGGCCGCGGGGGCTGATCCGCGTCGGCTACCCCATCATGCCGGCCGGCGCGTATGCCCTCGTGAACTTCATCGCCATCGAGCCTATCGTCCAGGGGCAGCGCGGGCGCGGGTACAGCGAGCTCGAGCCCGGCGCC
>JASFTE010000493.1:0-4415 GCA_050114035.1 Armatimonadota bacterium
CCACTTCGGGCGCGCGAGACTGAAGATGTGCAAGGGACAGGGAGGAGGAAGATGGGGTTGTGCGGAATGTGGATGAGGAAGTATAATACGGTCGTGGCATGCCGACGCGTGTGTCGGCGCTGCGTCACTGCTGCTTGATTCCAGATGTGTGTCAACTGACGCGCCAGCTTCGGTCGGTTAGGTCCGCCGCCTACCGGCGGAGGGTGACGGGTCGCCGCCATGCTAACGGCTGCAGTAGACACTGGCAGCAACGAGTGGTGAGGCGATCATGGTGTTCAAAGGCAAGAGGGCCCTCGTAACAGGCGGCACGGGCTCGTTCGGGCGCCAGGCGGTGTCCGAGCTCCTCGCGCGCGGCGTGCGCGAGGTACGCGTCTTCAGCCGCGACGAGGAGAAGCAGCGCCAGATGGCCGAGGGGCTGAAGGCGCACGGGCTCGATCCGCGGAACGGCCCGGTTCGCTTCATGCTCGGCGACGTGCGGAACGCCGACTCGGTGGCTCGGGCCATGCGGGACGTTGACGTCGTCTTCCACGCTGCGGCGCTCAAGCAGGTCCCCACGTGCGAGACGAACGTCATGGAGACGGTGCGCACGAACGTGCTCGGCGCCTCCAATGTCGTGGAGGCGGCGCTGGAGAGCGGCGTCGAGCGCGTCGTGGCCGTTGGGACCGATAAGGCCGTTGAGCCCGTCAGCGTCATGGGGATGACGAAGGCCCTGCAGGAGCGGCTGTTCGTGGAGGCGGCGTGGCGCAGTGGGGGCGCGGGCACGGTCTTCTGCACGGTGCGGGGGGGGAACTTCCTCGGCTCTCGTGGCTCCGTGGTCCCGCTCTTCAAGCGGCAGATCGAGGCCGGCGGACCGGTGACGGTCACCAGCTCAGACATCACCCGCTTCGTCATCACAGTCCGGGAAGCGGTTGCTCTCGCGTTGAACGCCGGGGAGCGGGCCGTCGGCGGCGAGATCTTCGTGCTTGAGATGCCGGCAGTTCAGCTGGGTGTGCTTGCGCAGGCGATGGTCGATAGCCTGGCCCCCGGAAACGACGTTGGGATAGACGAGATCGGGCTGCGGCCGGGCGAGCGCATGTACGAGCTGCTCGTCTCGGGGCCGGAGACGAGCCGCACCATTCGCCAGGACTCCGCCCTCGTCATCATGCCCGAGCTCGACGTCCGCAGGACCTTCGACCACTACAGGACATCGGCGTCCGCGGGCACCAGCCTCGACGGAGAGGTCAGCTCTCGGACGGCGCGCCTGCTGACGCGGACACAGATGCAGGAGAAGCTGCAGGAGGCCGGCTGCCTGGCGTAGGCGTGCAGCGTTCCGGCGCGGCGGTGCCGGCGAGCCGCCGCGCGCAAGGCCTCCCAGTCGTGCACCCCGTTGCTTTGCCGATTCCCCTCCAGGACATAGGCTCTGCGTGAGCGCGTCCGGTGTTGTCCTGCCCGTGTCGCAGGTGGCCCGGGGATCTGGGCGCCTGCCGCACGGACGCGGTGCGAACACGCAAAAGGGGAACGGCCGCACGTCCGCGAAGTAGTGCACGGACGGAGACGAAGCGAGCGTCGAAGGAGCGTGCCCTCTCGCGATGCGTGGCGCCCGAGCGGCGCGCGCGGTGAGGGCCCAACGCGCCAGAGGAGCGTTGCCGGCAATGCGCGTAGGCGACATCGTAGAAACCGTCGCAGTACCGACCGTGATGCAGCTTGACACTATCTGTCGGTTGCGCGAGCGCCTGGACGTGGACCTGTCGGAGGCGCGCGACGCTCGCGATGTGCGAGAGCCCTCGGCGGGTGGGCCCGAGGCCGAGCTGCGGTCCGTGCTCTGTGACTACGTGCCGGACGAGCCCAATGGGAATGGCCGGGGGGGCAATGGCAGCACTGCCGCGGCGCTACGCGCCGCGCTGGAGAGCGTGTGCGGCCCCGGCGGCGACTCGGCCAATGCGACGAGCCCCGGCGCCGGGCTGCTGATCGATGGCGTGCACGGATCGGGCAAGACCCATTTCCTCAGCGTGTTGGCGCTGCTGCTGGAGTACGAGCTGGCGCGCAGCATCTTCGCTGAGGCGCACGCCGGATTCCGCGACGTCCTCGCCCGGCTGGATCGCCAGCCGCCCCTCCTGGTGGTGCCCGTGTCTCTGGATGAGCACCGCGGCCGCAACGAGCTGCTCGAAGACATCGTGTTCGACGCAACGGAGTGCGAGCTCGCGCGTTCCAGGCACGGCATCCACCTGCCGCTGTCTGCCCAGTCGCACGCCCTGCACCTCATCGATCAGTACATCTCCCCTCGCTACGGTCACGAGCTGGACGCATACGTCCGGCGCGAGAGGCCGGCCGACCCATCTCCTGATGCTGCGAATGGCGCGCGTGAGCCCTCCGAGGGAGCAGCCCCACCGCCATCCGCGGAGCAGTCACCGCAGGCATCTCTGTGCTTCGGCCATGGTGAGTGGGCGCGGCTGCGCCGATCAGACCCACGGCGAGCGCTGGAGACCTCGCGCCGGTTTCTGAGCGAGATCAACTACCCGCTCGACTTCCGCCAGTCCCCTGTCCGGCGCCTCGACCGGCTGACGGAGGCCCTCAGTGAGAACTCCTTCCGGGGCGTCGTGTGGCTGGTGGACGAACTCGGGCTGTTCCTCCGCAGCGCCGAGCCCAAGGCGCTGGCCAACGACTGCGGCTTCCTGCAGTTCCTCGGCCAGCGCACGCAGACCCAGCCCGTGTGGTGCATCGGCACCATGCGGCGCAGCGTGGACACGATGCAGGACCTGAGCCCGCACGCCGTCCAGCAGGTGCGGGAACGCTACAAGACCGGCCTCTCGCTCTCGGCCGCCAACGTACGCACGGTGCTTCGGCGCCGCGTGCTCAGACGACGTGATGCGCAGACCTTCGAGCGCACCATCGCCGGCCTCCACGCCCGGTGGAAGCAGCGGTTCCCGGAGTTGACCTTCACACGGGAGCAGTTGGCCGCCGCGTATCCACTGCACCCGATGACGATGGACTGCCTGGAGGCCGCCGCCGGGCGGTTCCTCTCCCGCGCCCGGTCCGCCATCGACTTCGTCCAGGCCCGCGTCGGCGGCGACCGGCACAGAGGGCTTGCCGGGATGCTGGATCAGCACGTCGCCACTCTCGTCACCCCCGATGTGCTCTTCGACCACTTCGCGGGCCAGATCGCACAGAGCACTGTCCCCACGGGCGCGTACGTTGGCGAGGTGCACGAGTACTTCGTGAGCAACATCGCCGGCCTGCTGCCGGGGCAGGCGGGCCTCGGGATGCGGGCGATCAAGACGCTGCTCATGCTGCGGGCGACGAACCAGGAGGCCCCGGTCAAGCGCGTGGCCGAGTGTGTCATGCTCGGGGAGCCCGCCGGCGACACGTGCCCGTACGCGGCCGTGCACTCCCTGCTGCAGAAGCTCAGTGAGCGCACGCCTTACGTGCGGAGGCGCAAGGGCGAGAACGATCTGGAGGACATCTACTCCATCGCCGCGCCGCCGCGGGCGGCCGAGGGGGTACGCCATCGCGTGGCGACGGCCAAGTCCGTGTTGGCCGACGACGACCCGCGTATCGTGAAGCATGCACTGCGCGCTTGCCGAACGGCCATCTTCCCCATCAGCAACTTCCGCGAGGCCAAGGTCGTCGAGCTCGAGTGGCGCAACAGCCGCCGCCACACGGCCGTCGTGCAGGCCAACACGTCGGCCCTCTCAACCGACGAGCTCGCCGACGCCATGCACCGACTGGCCGACCCGGAGACGCGCGAGAGCTGTCAGGTCTTCATCGGCGTACCCTTCCGGCCTGAGGAGCAGCTCCGCCACTGGCAGACGAGTTGCCGGAGTCTGCCGCCGGGCCGGTGGCGCGGCGCGCTCGTTGCGTGGATACCGCGGGCAGTGGGCGAGGGCGAGCTGCTGCGGCTGAAGGAGTACGCCGCGCAGCGCATGGTCCACGACGCGGCCGGGCCCCGCCGTGCCGCCGGCGAAGGCCCCGCATCGGCCCCGGACAGTCGGGACATCGAGGCGCTGATGCGGGAGCTGTACGCGGAGGGCACGCTCGTGACGGCGGCGTCCGCCCGCGCCGACGCGCCATCGCCGGCACTCCCCGCCGTCAAGGATGATTGGGCCAGCCTGCTTCGCCACGTGTCGGGAGTTGCCTTCGAGAGCGTGTTCCCCCGCTTCGCGGACGTAGCGCCGACGGCGCATCTCGCCGGCCAACGGCAAGTCGATCGGCTCATCGGCCAGGTGATCCTCGGCGACTTGCGTGCCGCCGCCGTGCCGCCGCGCCTGCGCGCGCTCGTTCGGACGCATCTGGCGCCCATGGGTCTGGCCTCGGAGAGCGATGGCGCCATGGTGCTGTCGGCCGCGGGGAGCCCGGTGGCAGCGGCGGCATATGGCCTCATCACTCGCCGCGACACGACCAAGCGAGATGCGCAGGGACAGCCGGTGGGTTTCGAGCGC
>JASFTE010000494.1:0-4413 GCA_050114035.1 Armatimonadota bacterium
AGCCGCGCTCGCGGAGGCCGCAATGAGAAGGCTGGTCAGGAGGAGTAGCAGGACCCAGTAGATCATCTTCATGCGTTCTCTCCGTTGTGCCGCGACGACTCAGGGCTCGGCGGAGATGGCCCGAAGGGCACGGCCTGAGTTCGTTCTCTGGCGCGGGCGCTCCTCCCCCCGGGGTCTGCCGCAAAGCTTCGGGGGGAGGCGAAGCCACACTCGAATGGGAATCTCCACTTCTCGGAGTCAAGCGTCCATCGGCCGTTCGTTGGCGGAGGGAGCAGAAGCATGTCAATGCTGTATCTGGTCGCGGCACTCGTGCTTGTCGTGTCACTCTCGTTGGGGGCGGTCTCTCGCGCTGCCGACGTCTCCGCCGTGGACTTCGGCGCGAAGGGCGATGGCGAGACTGACGACACGTCCGCCATACAGGCGGCGCTGGACAAGGCGAGGCAGGCCCATGGCGGCGTCGTGCAACTCCCGGCCGGGCAGTTTCGGCTGGACGGCGCGCTGACGGTTCCGCCGGGCGTCACGCTCCAGGGCGTCTGGAAGGCGCCGCACTATTCGTCGCCGGAGGTCGGCACGACGCTGCTGGCGTACGGCGGGCGCGGCCGGGAGGACGGCCCGCCGCTCATCATGCTGGAGACCAACAGCAGCGTCCGGGGCCTCACGGTCTACTACCCGGAGCAGACCGTCGAGGACATTCAGCCGTACCCGTGGACCATCCAGGGCCGCGGCACACACGTGAACGTCTCGGAGGTCACGCTCCTCAATCCCTACAACGGCATCGACTTCGGCACGTACTCGCACGAGATGCACTACATTCGGAACGTCTACGGGATTCCGCTCCATATCGGGGTCCGCCTGGACAAGTGCACCGACATCGGCCGCGTGGAGAACGTGCACTTCAACCCCAACTCCTGGACGCGCAGCAACACGCCGACGGCGCCGACGGGAGAGGCCGCCAGGAAGCTCGTCGAGCACCTGCAGGCCAATGCGACCGCCTTCGAGATCGGGCGAAGCGACTGGGAGTACATGTTCAACACGTTCACCTGGGGCTGCCGCATCGGCTACCGGTTCTACCGCAGTGACCGGGGACCGACCAATGGCAACTTCCTGGGGATCGCCGCCGACTGGGCCGTCATCCCGGTGCTCGTCGAGGACGCGCAGCAGCCGGGGCTGCTTATCACCAACGGCGAGTTCGTCGGATCGCCCGCGTGCGAGGCGGTCATCCAGGTGATGCCGAGCAACACGGGCGTGCTGCAATTGGCCAACTGCTCCTTCTGGGGGCCGCACCGGAAGATCCTGGAAGCCGCGGGGAGGGGCACGGTCAGCCTGTCGCAGTGCAACTTCCATCAGTGGGGCCGCGGCGACGCTGAGGCCACGGCCGTGGATGTTGCCAGCGGCAACGCTATCATCCAGGCCTGCCGGTTCGGGCAAGACAAGCCGCACGTGCGGCTGGGGTCCGATGTGACCAGTGCTGTCGTCATGGGCAACCTGTGCTGCGGTGGCCTGCAAGTCGCCAATGAGTCGGATGGCGACGTCCAGATTCTGGGCAATGCCGCGATGCCGGGAAAGTAGGAGCCGAGCCTCGTCAGGAGGGCGTCAATGCAGGAACTGCACATCACGGTCCGTGACGTGGCCGGGCTGAGCATGCTCCGTCCGGTAACGGGGGGCGTTCCGCTCGCGGAGGGAGCCGCACCCGAGGGCAGCGTCTTCATCCTGCGCGACGATGCCAGACGGTCGATCCCGCTGCAGACATCGGTGCTGGCGCGCTGGAAGGACGGCAGTGCGCGCTGGGTGCTGCTGGACTTCCAGTCGCGGCCGTCAGCGAATGGCGAGCGGGAGTACATCCTCTCGTGGCAGGGCGGCGGGCAGAGCACGCAGCCCGACGCCGGCGTGGCGGTGCGGGAGGGGGACAGGCCGCTGCTGCTCTCGGGCGGCGTGGCGCTCGCCGTGGGGGATCGCGGGCTGCTGAGCATCTCGGAGCGCGTCGATGTCGAGCTGTCGCTCACTGACGCCGAGGGACAGGCATGCGCGGCGGCGGTGGAGTCGGCCGAGGTCGAGACAGTGGGTGCGCTTCGGTCCACGCTGTCGCTGGTCGGGTCGTTCCGGGCGCCGGCAGGCGGGCGGGTGTTCCAGTTCCGGATGCGGGCGTCCGTGTATGCCGGGCTGCCGGTGATTCGGTTGGAGCCCATGATCCTCGTCGATGCCGAGAGGGACATCATCCAGCGCATTCGTGAGCTGAAGCTGACACTCGCGTCGCGCAACGGCACCGACTCCGTCCGCCTCGGTGGCACGCCCGGGTGGGAAGGGGCGCCCGACCGCGACGTGAGGCTCTTCCAGTACGACGACGAGCAGTATCGCATCGAGGGCGGTGAGGGCGAGGGCGGCAAGGCGCCCGGCTGGGCGGCGATGGACGACGGGGAAGGCGCCGTCGCCGTGGCCCTGCGGGACTTCTGGCAGCAGTGGCCCAAGAGCCTGGAGGCCTCGACCGAGGCGCTCGCCATCGGGCTGTTCCCCCGGTTCAACGAGGGCGACTACGCCCACATGGAGCCCTGGTACAAGTATCAGTACCTTTTCGACGGCGACTGCTACCAGCTCCGCACCGGGCAGGCGAGGCGGTGGGACGTCTGGGTGGGGCTGGACGGCGATGGGGAGTCGCTGGCGAAGTCGGCGGACGCGCCGCTCATCCCCATCCCGGACCCGGCCGAGGCAATCGCGACGGGGGTGTGGGATGCCATCGCTCCGGCAGGGACCCCGGAGATGGCAGAATACGACGCGTGGGCCGAGAATCTGTTCGATGCGTACTGCAATTCGATTGTCGTGCAGCGCGACTACGGGCAGATGAACTGGGGCGACTGGTTCGGGGAGCGGCGGGTGAACTGGGGCAATCACGAGTACGACACGACGAACCAGCTCCTCATCCAGTTCGCGCGCACGGGTGATCCGAAGTACTTCTATGTGGCGGACACCGCGGCGCGGCACTCGAGCGAGGTGGATACGGTCCACCATGTGAGCGACGACCTGGCAACGCACTTCGACAGGGACTGGCAGAATGCCACGTACCCGCCGCGGGCGGGGATGGTGCATCAGCATGCCGTTGGGCACGTGGGGTCGTTCTACCCGGTCGAGCGCATGCGGGAGTTGTACATCGAGCACGGCATTGGACGAGCGCCGAAGCCGTACCTGTGCCTCGATCCGCGCAATCTGGGACACCTCTGGACCCAGGGCACGGTGCGGCACTACTTCCTGACGGGCGACCCGTTCCTGCGGGAGACGGTGGAGCGGATCGGCGAGAACCTCGCGCAGCTCGTGGAGGACCGCAAGTACAAGTTCATGGGCCACACGCACTGCGGCCGGACGACCGGATGGCCGCTGCTGGCGCTGGCCGGGGCGTACGAGATCGGGCTGAGCGACCGGTACCTGAGTGCCATGAAGACCCTCGCCGACGACGCGCTGGCCGATCAGGACCCGGTGTGCGGCGGGTGGCTGATCCACCCGATGGCGCCGGATCACTGCATCTGCAAGACGGCACGGCACACGGGCATGGCGGGGTTCATCACGGCGGTGCTCATCAACGGCCTGAGCCGGTACTACCTGCTGACCGGCGACGAACGCTTGCCCGATGCCATCGAGCGCGCCGTGACCTTCCTCGACAACGACACGTGGCGGGAGGAGCGGCGTGACTGGCGCTATACGTCGTGTCCGGCGACGCGGCCGACGGGGCAGCCGGGAGTTGTGGTGATGGCCCACGTGAATGCCATCCGCATCGCCAACAACGCGGAGCATCTGCGCGTGCTGCGTATCGCGTGGGATACGAAGTTCAGGCGGCTGCTCGAGGCGCCGAAGCCCCGGCCAGGGTTCGGGAAGAGCTACACGAGCACGATGTATGGGTGCGCGGAGGCGGTCGGCTTGCTCGCGGCCGCGGAGGATGAGTAGGCTGCAGGAACGCCCGACTACAGCAGGCCCTCGATGAAGTCGCCCGTCTCGGCCAGCTTCCAGCTCTTGCCGCCGTCCTTGGAGACGAGCACGGCGCGGTGGTGGTAGCGGTCGGGGAAGTCGTTCTGGTACGTCTCGTCGCTGGTCCAGTGGTTGTAGGAGAGGAACAGGCGTCCGCGGCGATCGACCGTGAGCTTGTGGTAGAAGATCGAGTACCCGGCGACGGGCGGGATCACGAGCGGGCGCGCCGGGCCCCAGGGGCCATCCTTTGGCTTGCTCTGGACCGAGAGCGCGGCGTAGTTCTTGCCCGGGTGGTGCTCGTCAACGCCGCGGCGCCATTGCCGGAAGGCGATGTGGAGCGTGTCCTGCCCGTCGCACACGAGCGAGATGTACGTCTGACGGCCCCTGCCGTCCTCGTCCGTAGTGTCATCCACGTATCCCGCGCTCAGCACCTCGACGGGCTCGGTCCAGCCGCTGTAGGCG
>JASFTE010000495.1:0-4391 GCA_050114035.1 Armatimonadota bacterium
CGTATTCTGGCTGTGGTACAGCTTGGTCGGCGGCGCCGCGATCACTCGCCGGATCACCGAACGTCTCTACCGCGCCGAGGGATACGTGTCCACCTGCCCGCCGCCGGAAGAGGTCGGACTTGAGGCATGGAGACGATTCCCCCTGGTCGGCTTCCTGTTCATGTTCTGCATCATTGCTCACGTGGGGCTGGGGTTCATGGGAGTTCTGCCAATCCGGTACATGCAGCCCGTCTCAGCCCTCTACATCGTACCCTTCCTTCTTTGTGTCGGGATGAGAATGCGGGGCGTCGGGAGCCCGTTGATGCTCCTGTGGCCCGCGCTCTACGCCCTCTATGCCGCCCTGTTCATGGCCTGGCCGGCAATGCGCTTCGGCGAGAAGCTCGAGGCGCTCAACATGCTCGTTCCGGTGGTCGGCTGCGGCCTCGTGGCGGCGCTGGCCGGTCACGTCTACAGCCGCATCGCGCTCCGCAGGCTGAGGGCACTCTCGGCCAGCCCAGAGACGACGGCGGAGGGAGAGGAGGCGGCCCGATGAGCGAGCTGGACCCGCACGTTCACCAACCGACTCGCCTGCGGATCCTGATGCTGCTCTCCGGCATCGACACGGCCGACTTCAACTTCTTGCTCAACACGCTCTCGCTCACCAAAGGCAATCTGTCGTCGCACATCGACCGGCTTGAGAAGGCGGGGTATGTCGAGGTGTCGAAGGCATTCGTGGGGAAGATCCCGAACACGAGTTACCGGTTGACCAACAAGGGGCGCTCGCGCCTCGAGGCCTACTGGCAGGCCATCGACGCGATTCGCGCGTCCGTCAGCGCCCAATCTGCGGGGAGCGACTGAGCATCTTCCGGCCGAATGCCCCGACCGGTTCGCAGCACAGCACAACCGGAGGTCGCGCCATGCCCAAGACCATCGCCGTCATAGGGGCGCTCGACACCAAAGCCCCCGACTTCGCCTTCGTCAAGGACCAGATCGAGCAGCGCGGCCATCAGGCCCTCGTCATCGACACGAGCGTCGTGGAGGACCCGCCCTTCGAGCCCGACGTGCCGGCGGCGTGCGTCGCCGAGGCCGGCGGCTCGAGCCTCGGGGAGCTCCGGCGGCAGGACGACAAGGGCTCCGCCATGGAGGTCATGACCGAGGGCATCGCGGTGGTCGTCGAGCAGCTCCACGCGGACGGCAATATCGACGCGGTCTTCTCCATGGGCGGCAGCGCTGGCACGGCCGTCGGGACATCGGCCATGCGCGTGCTGCCCCTCGGCTTCCCCAAGGTCATGGTCAGCACCGTCGCCGCCGGCGACACGGGCCCGTATGTCGGGGCCAAGGACATCGTGATGATCCCGTCGGTGACGGACGTGGCGGGGGTGAACCGCATCAGCGCGCCCATCTACGCCAATGCCGCCGGCGCGGTCGTGGGGATGGTTGAGACGACGGTGCCCGAGATCGAGGAGAAGCCGCTCATCGCAGCGTCCATGTTCGGCAATACCACCGCCATCGTCGGCCGCTGTCAGGGGATCATGGAGGAGCGCGGGTACGAGGTGCTCATCTTCCACTGCACGGGCACCGGCGGGCAGACGCTCGAGAGCCTCGTGGCCGATGGCTACATCACCGGCGTGCTTGACATCACCACCACGGAGTGGGCCGACGAGGTGGGTGGGGGCGTCTTCTCCGCGGGCCCGACGCGCCTCAATGCCGCGGCCGAGAGGGGCATCCCGCAGGTCATCGTCCCCGGCTGCGTGGACATGGTCAACTTCTGGGGTCCGGACACGGTGCCGGAGAAGCACAAAGACCGGCTGTTCTACCACTGGAACCCCAACGTCACGCTCATGCGCACCACGCCGGAGGAGAACGCGGAGATGGGGCGTATCTTCGCCGAGAAGGCCAGCATGTCCACCGGCCCGGTCGCCTTCTTCCTGCCGCTCAAGGGCGTCTCCATGCTGGACGCGCCGGGCAAGGAGTTCTGGTCGCCCGAGGCAGACGGGGCGCTGTACGATGCGCTCAAGGAGAATCTCCGGCCGGACATCCCGGTCATCGAGATGGACAACAACATCAATGACGACGAGTTCGCCGACGCCGTAGCGGACAAGCTGCTGGCGTTCCTCGCCGCGGAGTAGGCACAGGGAGGGCACCCACATGCCATACATCGCCAGAGACGAGTCGCTCCGCAGGCTGCGCAACACTGTTGTCGCCGGCACGCCCATCATCGGCTGCGGCGCCGGGACGGGCATCTCGGCGAAATTCGCCGAGGCCGGCGGCGCCGACATCATCATCATCTACAACTCGGGCCGGTACCGCATGGCCGGCCGCGGCTCGCTCGCCGGGCTGATGCCCTACGGCGACGCCAACGCCATCGTGGTGGAGATGGCCGCCGAGGTGCTGCCCGTGGTGCAGGACACACCGGTGCTCGCGGGCGTCTGCGGCACCGATCCGTTCCGGCTGATGCCCGCGTTCCTGCACCAGCTCAAGGACATGGGCTTCGACGGCGTGCAGAACTTCCCGACGGTCGGTCTCATCGACGGCGTCTTTCGGCAGAACCTCGAGGAGACCGGGATGGGCTACGACCTGGAGGTGGAGGTGATCCGCCTCGCGCACGAGCTGGAGATGCTCACGTGCCCGTACGTGTTCACGGAGGAGGAGGCCGCCAAGATGGCCGGGGCCGGCGCCGACGTCCTCGTGGCCCACGTCGGCCTCACGACCAAGGGCGCCATCGGGGCGCAGACGGCCCTCACGCTGGACGATGCCGCCAGGCAGGTGCAGGCGATCTACGAGGCGGGCAAGAGCGTCAATCCGGAGGTGCTCGTGCTGTGCCACGGCGGGCCCATCGCCGAGCCGGACGACGTGCAGCAGGTGCTGGCGAAGACCGACGGCGTCGTCGGGTTCTTCGGCGCCTCCAGCATCGAGCGCCTGCCCACGGAGCCTGCCATACGCGGGCAAGTCGAGAAGTTCAAGGCTGTCAAGGTATAGGCGCGTCGCCGCACACCGTCCGGGATCCACTGTATGCGCGGGAGAGTCGTCCACATGCGCATCGCCCTGCTCCTTACTGTGGCCGCCAGCGTTGCTTCGGCCGCCGACGGGGATGATCGGTTCATGCTTCCCGATTGGTTTGAGGCCAACCGCGTCCAGGCCCACAGCGAGCATGGCCTCGCGCTTGCCCTCAAGCTCACCCCCGAGGGACATTCACGCGCCATACGAGCCCTGGGCGCCAACGTCCTCACCCGCATATTCCTCACCCGCGACGAGGGAGCATGGTGGCCGAGCACGGTAGGCGAGATCAGCCCGCTGATCGGCGACCGCGACTTCGCCGCCGAGATCGTCCGCGCCGTGCACGGGCAGGGCATGAAGGCCGTCGCCTACCACCGGCACATGTCCGACGCTCTCATCCAACGCGAGCACCCGGGCTGGGTCTGCAAACACCCCGACGGCTCGCCCGTCCTCGAGCCCCGGGGCAAGACGAAGACCATCTTCGTCATCTGTCCCAATTCGCCGTATCGTGAGTACATCAAGACGCGGCTGCTGGAGCTCGCCGACCGGGGAGTCGACTGCCTGTACTTCGACTCGTGGCACATGCCCGACGTCTGTGCCTGTGACTACTGCCTGAAGGCCTTCAGGGAGCAGACCGGCCACGACCTCGACCGCTCCGCCGCTGTCGGGTCGCCGGCGTACATGGAGGGCGTCGAGTTCGTCAATCGCAGCATGGTGCGCGCGTTCGCCGATTGGCGGGACGCCGTCCGCGCACGCCACCCCAACATATTCTTCGCCATCGGCAGCTCCGTGTACCCGATGTTCCACACGCCACACATCGACGCCCGGCTATTGGAGATCTCGGACACATCGAAGACCGAATTCCACAAGCCCTTCGGCCAGAACGCGGCCGTGATGCGCGGCGAGCCGGACCTGGCGCCGCCTGCCTTCGACGACCAGGTCGCACTGGGATGGTCGCTGGTCCGGGACGCGTCGGGCGGCCGGCCGCCTCTCATGTGGATCCCCTTCATCCGCGGCGAGCGCACGGCCCTGTACTCGGCGGCGGCCGCCGTGACCTACGGCTGCATTGCCTCCATGAACGTCACGCTTCGCCGCATGGAGACCGACGCGCCCCGTAGCCTTGAGCTCTTCTCGTCCAGCTTCGCAATGGGGCACAAGCTCTCGCCCTACCTGGCACACGCCCGGCCCATTCCATGGGCCGCACTCCACATCAGCCGCCGCGCGCGGGATGCGCGCTATCCCGACCGCAAACTGATGTACCGCGAGGTGTTTGCACCGGCCCTCGGCGCCTCGGAGGCGCTCAAGGAGGCCCACCTGCCGTGGGTAACGGTGACTGACTCCGCACTCGCCGGGGATTTGCGGCCGACGACAAAGGTGCTGATCCTCCCGTGGCCGGACGAGCTCGGCAACGCGGA
>JASFTE010000496.1:0-4390 GCA_050114035.1 Armatimonadota bacterium
GATCGCGGTCTTGCGCTCCCGCGATGGCCTTCCGGGCGATCTCCGCATCCTCCGTCACCTGGAAGTCGAACATCCCCACGCAAATGAAGTCGGCGCCGCTCTCGAATGCATAGTTGAACCCTTGCTGCGGAGGGATGGCCCCGGCCGCCAGGACCTTGAACGCGATCCAGGGCGCCTTCACATCCCGCATAAACGCCACCGTCTCCTCGTGATTCGCGCACCAGAAGTTGTCGTGGAACTTCGCGTGGTCGTTGGAGTCCCCCTCGTACATCTCGAGAAACCGGCGATTCTCCTGCGGGTGCGCCGACCAGTAGCGATCGTGATGCAGCGTCTTGAAGTAGAAGTCCGGCTCCAGCCCCTGCTTCTCGCAGAACACGATGGGCTCCGGCCGATGCGCGGCGATTCCCGCCGGGACGTTGTGCTTCCGGATCATCTCGAACGCCTTGACGATCTTGTCCGGCCTCTTCTCATGGTACCAGATGTCCGCGGCGCCTCCCCACACATAGGCTGCCGAGGCCCCGAGCTCCAGGTGCTGTACCAGCAGACGCTCGAACTGGTTGACGTCCCGCGTGATGACATCGGCAATCCACTGCATCCTCCCGCCCCATTCCTCCCAGTACCTCTTCAGCCGGAACCGCTTGAAGTTGTGCGTCTTCAGCACGATCGCATTGATCCCGTGCTCCTCGCACTTCTTCAGCGTCATGAACACCCGGTCCTCAGTGTTGTAGTGGGCCGCCAGAGCCTGCACGTAGTCCAGATCCCGCGCGTGCATGTTCATGCTGATGAGATTGCTTCCACTGATGAGCCGACCCATGGTCAGATTCCCGATCCGCCCAACGGGCATCTTCCTCTGCTTGGCCACCACTGCCGGATCGTCCAGGTCCAGATCCCGCAGCCGGCTGTACTCCTTCCAGTACGCCTCATGCACCGCAATGGCAGTAGGCCGAGAGACGGCGTCTACTCCGCCCTTCGCTTCTCCCTCTGCGAGCGCGGATGAGAACATACCAAGCGCAGGCAACCCGCCGAGAGCCCCCAGCGCCTCTCGCCGGCTCAGCCGCCTCGCCGACCGCGCCTTCTCATCAGCCTTCCGACGGCCGACTCGCTTCACAGGTCTCATGCTCTGTCTCCCATCCGGCGCACGTCGTTCGTGATGAGGCAGTAGGCGAGCAACCGAAGGCCGAAGCGTTCCCTCTGCTCCGCCAGGAGCCGGAGGTACTCGCGGCGATCGGCGTCCGAGTGAAAGACCGCCATGGACCGGGAGGCCCCGGGATCTGCGTCAGTCACAGCAGCAGGGAGTAGTTATTGTGTCCCCGGAGTTCCGGGGACATACCACCTGCTTCTGTCGTCCGCGAGGCCGGCCGGCGCGCAGAAGCGCAGCCGACGCCCGCTCACAGCCTCGTCTCGCGCACCATCGCCACCTCCCCCGGATCGCTCTTGCCGCCCCCCCCCGCCGGCCACCACACCGCCTTCCCGCCTATCCTCTACCGCCCGGCCTCCCCCATACACACAATCCCCCCATCCATCATACTGATGTAGAGCCGCCCCCCTGCCACCGCCATGCCGTCCCAGACCGGCGGGGCCGGCAGCTCATACTCCGCCAGCTTCTCTCCGTCCCCGGCGGCGAAGGCCGCCAGCAGGCCGCCCTTCCGCCCCTCCCATGCGCCGTGCGGGTCCTTCGCACCGACGACATCCGGCGAGCCGGCCACGAGGATCGTCTCTCCGGCCCGGACCATCGCGGTCACCCGGATGCCAAGACGCTGTTCCCACAGCGCCTTTGGTCCCTGCCGCCGACGTCTGGGGGTGGCCTCGCTGGCGCTCGATGCGGGCGGAGTCTTCAGCGGAATGCACCTCAACCGGTAGGCATTCGCCCCGGGCGTGAAAACCGTCTCGCGGCTCCGCGAGGCGTAGACCTCCGCGCCGTACGCGACATCCTTGCCGAGAACCATGATCCCCGACGTGGAGGCGCGGCCCACTCGCCACAACGTGCGGTTGAACCAGCTCGGGTCCAGGTAGCCGCCCGTCGTGTACAGGTGCTGTCCCGCACCGGCATCGGAAGACGAGACATTCATCTGCCGGATGAACACGTTCGCGCCGTCGGTGCCCGGGATGTCGTTCAGCAGTCCGGCCATTTGCTGCGCCGAGCTTTCGAGCGCCATCTTCCCCGTTTCCGGATCCGGGCTGTAGACCGTCTCGCTGCGGATCACTCCCCCCGTTGCCGGGTCGAGTGCGTACAGCCGGATGCCGCCGTCAAGGTGCGACGAGCGCCCCGCCGCAAACCAGCATTTCCCGTCCTGCACCAGCACGCTGCCCGGCACGGGCCAGGGCGACTCCAACTGCCCGAAGGCCGTAACCAGCCGGTGCTCTGGCGCGGCATGGAATCGCCACACGAGCGCCCCGTCCGCGGCGCGCACACAGCGGACGCGCCCGTCGGCGGAGCCGAATATCGCCAGCCCGCTGTGGAGCGTGGGCGGCGAGTCCACGCGGGCGCCCGCGGTGTATTCCCAGGCTGCCTTCCCGTCGCGCGCGTCCAGCGCGTGCACCGTGTGCGTGTCAACGCCCGCCACCAGCACCTTGCCGCCGGCAACCACCACCCCACTGGGCTGCGTGCCTATGTCGGCCCGCCAGGCGACCTCGAGATCCGCACTGACCGCCGACTCCGTGGCGCCGCTGCGCTGGGGGTCGTGCCGGTATGTGGGCCATGCATTGGCGTCATCAGTTCCCGATGTCGCTCCACCGCTCTGCCCAAATGCCGGGCCTTTCGCCAGCCGTGCCCCGGTGTCACTTCCTGTCTCTCGGAGTCCTCGGCCGCTCGGCCTCTGTTCCGCCGCCAGCGCATTGAAGCCGATGAGCTTGGCGTTGATGTAGCAACCGCATGGATGCGGCGCCACGTACAGCAACCCATTGCACGGCAGGTATCCCAGCAGGCAGCCGCTCCGCACCCAGTGGTTCTGGTAGTTCTCCCCCGTGGACAGGTCCACGAACTCCACGCCGCGCCGACATGACATGAGGAACCGCTCAGTCATCTTGTTCCGGTAGCAGCGGTGATGATGCCCGACGTTGAATATCTCTCTGGTCGCGAGCTCCTTCCGTGGTTCCCCCGTCCGCAGGTCGAGGGCCTGGATGCGGTAGTCCACGATGCTCGAGTCCTTCGCCCTGTAGCCGTTGCCCCACACCGAGCCCCACTCCGTCTCCGCATTCACGTGTGTCCATACCGTGTCCCCCACAACGAACACGTCCGGCGGTGTGCAATGGCCCCAGCCGCCATACGCGTGCTTCCACATCTGCCGCCCGTTCCTGGCGTCGAACGCGTACAGCGACCCCGGCATCGTGTGGTACGTGTGGTGCGTATTCGGCTCGGGCTGCGCGAGCAGGACCACGCCGTCGTGGTACACCATCACGGCCAGCAGGTACTCGTACATCCCCGCAAAGCCGATCTTCCGCACCGCGTCCGCCGGCAGCGCCGGACGATCTATCTGCCAGATCATCTCCCCCGAGTCCGCCGCGAGGCACTCGATCGCCCTTGTCGTGAGAGCGAAGACCTTGCCGTCCCCCGCCGCCAGCTCGAGCCGGCCGAACGGGTCCTGACCTTTGCTGGCGCGGATTCCCGCAAACGGGCCCTTCTTCCACAGCACGCGGCCCGTCTCCACGTCCACCGCGCAGACGTGCTTCGCGGGGTCGGCCTCGTAGGCTATCTCCGAGGGGTTGAGTGAGATGATCAGTCGCCCGTCCATACAGAGAATCTCGTCGGCGTTGGCGGTCTCGGCGTAGACGCGCTTCTGCTCGCCCGTGGCCGCATCGAGCGCCGTCACCGGCGCGGTAGGGCCAAGCGTCACATACACTGTATCCCCGACGGCCACCAACCGTTTCCCCACGTTCGGCGGCATCGTGAACCGCCCGGTGGTGACGCCCTGACCGGTATTCGGCGTGCCGCTGAATTCCTTCGAGCCCCATTTCGGTATAGGACGCTTCCACAGCAGCACTCCGCTGAACGCGTCGCGCGCCACCACGAACCACTTGCTCGGCACGGTGCCGTCCACGCAGGTCAGCGTCTCGTCACAGATGTAGAACAGCCGCCCGCCCGCCGACACCATCGCGCTCACGCTCGGCGTCCAGCCGTGGCTCCGCGCCCACAGCGGCCCCGCCGTCCACCGCAGATGCGCCGGCGGGCCGACCACGCGATCCGCTCCCACGGCGTTGCCCCCGGCGTCGTGCAGGTGATGCGTCCACTCGTCGAGCTGCTTCGGCCACGCCTTCACGGTCATCTTCCACCGTCCCCGGGACTTGACGTACACCACGCCCCGGGGGGCCAACACCCGCTGGCACTCTCTCATCGGCACCTTCCCCAGGTCCTCGGCCACCACCAGGTTCACCAGCCCGTCCACATACGGCA
>JASFTE010000497.1:0-4374 GCA_050114035.1 Armatimonadota bacterium
CGTGGAGGAAGCACGCCGGCTCGGACTCGCGAAGCGGTTCGCGGGTTCACATCCCCTCGTGTGGTTCGAGCGCGGGGGCTTCGGCGCCGCACATCCGGAGCGACTGCGTGCGCAGGTCGTGTACGTGACCCCCGTGGACGACGCCGGCCCGGCCGGGAGGGAAGTGGCCGACTTCTGGGAACGTGTGGTGGGGGCCCACCCGGTGGTCGTGGAGCCCCACCGGCACGATCAGGTGGTGGCCTGGACCCAGCTGCTGCCCGCGGCCGCGGCGGCGGGCCTGGCTCGCGTCTTGGCGGAGCATCGGCCCTCAGGGGCAACCCTCGGCCCGGCTGCCCTTGATGCCACGGCCCCGGCCGATCGGGGCGTGCATCAGCTCGTGGAGGCCCTGTTGCTCAATGAGGACCGGGTCCAAGAGGCACTCGCGGCGCTCGGCGACGCCTTCGAGGAGTTGGCGGAGCTGCTTCGGGCGCACGACGCGGATGGAGTGGCCCGGTGGCTTGGGGAGGCGGCGGCGTGGCGCGCGAGGTACCGGGAGTGAGTGTGCCGTGCGTCATTCGATCCCCCGGCGACAAGACGCTGAGCCATGTCGCGCTCGTGCTGGCCGGCCTCAGCTCGGGGCCAGTGGACCTGGTCAACCTGCGGGTCGCGGAGGATACGCGGGGTACGGCACGGGCGCTCCGGCAGCTGGGCGTCCGGGTGGGCCGGCTTCGGCGGGGCGGGGTTGCCGTCCGGGGTCGGCGATGGGTCCCGCCCAGCCGCAGCATACCCTGCGGCTCCTCGACGTCGACAGCCCGCCTCCTCCTGGGGGCACTTGCTGGTCTGCCCGCTCGGACGCGGCTTACCGGCGGACATCGCCTGCGGGGTGCGGCGATGAGTGCGGCCGCCCTTCCCCTCCGCGCGATGGGAGCGTCGGTCGACCTTGGACCCGACGGCGGTCTCCCCGTCACGGTGCATGGAGGCCGACTCCGGTCCCTGAGTTTCCACGTGCAGGATGGGGGGTCCCAGACGAAGACCGCGCTGCTCCTCGCTGCGCTGCACGGTGGCGTCCCGGTCCTACTCACCGAATCGCCGCCGACGCGCGACCACGCCGAGCGGTTGATGCGGCACCTCCGCCTGCCAGTGCGGCTTGGCCCCGGCCGCGTGCGGCTCGACGATGGCCCAACACGCCGACGGCGCCTGCCGGGCTGGCGGCTCGTCGTGCCCGGGGACCCGACACTCGGCGCCTATCTGATCGCAGGCGCGGCGCTTGGTGCCTCCTGCGAGGTCCGGATCGAGCGTCTCTGCCTGAACCGGCGGAGGGCTGGGTTCCTGGATGTCATGCGCCGCATGGGGGTAGCGTGCGCGGTGCAGGGTGGCCGGTGGAGCGGGGGTGAGCGCGTGGGCAATGTGGTGGTCTCCCGCAGCCCGATGCGCGCGGCGCGGACCGGAGCCGAGGAAGCCCGCGCTCTCGCCGACGAACTCCCGGCGCTCGCCGTACTGGCGGCACGGGCGACGGGGCAATCCCGGTTCGCGGGGATTGCCGGCCTACGGGGGTGGACCCCGGCGAGGCTGGGGCGTCTGGTGCGGGCGCTCCGGGACGTGGGGGCGGACGCTACGGAGGCGGACGGGGGGCTCGTGGTTCACGGGACCACTCGGCCCGCCGGTGTTGTCGACGTCGGGGACGACGCCGCGCTCGCAATGGCGTTCACGGCCCTTGCCGCGGCCAGCGGCGCGGACATGACGGTGCGGTGCGCTCCGGCCGCCCGCCGCGAGTACCGGTCGTACGAATCGGCCCTCCGCCGCATGCGTGCCGATGCCTAGCTCCGTGGTTGCCATCGACGGCCCGGCGGGATCGGGCAAGTCTACCACGGCGCAGGCGGTAGCCGCCGCACTCGGCCTCCCCCACGTGGAGAGCGGCGCGCTGTACAGAGCGGTCGCGCTGGCCGGACTCGACGCCGGCGTGCCGCTGGACGGCCAGCGGCTGGTGGCGCTGGCGCGGTCATTGCCCGTGCGGCTCGCTCTCGCCGCCGACGGGTTCCACCCCGAGGTGGCAGGCGTGGACGTCTCTGCGGCTGTGCGCGAGCGGCGTGTGGCCGCTCGCGTATCGGAAGTCGCGGCCATCGCCGAGGTTCGCGATTGGGTAAACGAGGAGGTACGCACCGCGGTCGCGGTGCATCCCCGCGGGGCCGTGCTGGACGGCCGGGACATTGGGACGGTCGTCTTCCCGGACGCCGCTCTCAAGGTGTTCCTGATCGCCCGCCCCGAGGAGCGGGCCCGGCGCCGGATTCTGCAAGAGGGACGGACCCCAACGGACGGCGCAGTGCGGGAGGCTGCGGAGGCGATAGCCCGGCGTGACGCGCTGGATTCTGGCCGCACCGTCGCTCCGCTCCGGCAGGCTGCCGATGCCGTCGTGATCGATACATCGGACATGGCATTCGAGGAGCAGGTCCGCCTCATCGTACGGTGGGCGCGGAAGGCGTTCGCTCAGCTTGACATAGCTCTCTAACCCATCTATGCTCAGAGGCTTACCGCCCCCGGGGACGGGGGCGGCGTTCACTTTTCCTGGCTGCAAGCGGCCACACGACAACCTCAACCGAAGTGCAGTAGGCCGAACGAGTGTCCGAATCCATGGTTGACTCCTCACCCGAACCCACTACCCCGCCCGAGTCCGACACGTCAGCGCCGAAGGCCCAGGCCCAGTCCGACCAGGCATCCTCCACCATCCACGTCCGCGACGACCTCTACGACGAGTCCTATTCCGACGACGACTACCGTCGCATGATGGAACTGTACGAGGGCACCCTCCAGAGCATCCAGGAGGGTGAGATCGTCAAGTCCAAAGTGCTCCGGCTGACCGAGAGCCACGTCATCCTGGACGTCGGCTTCAAGTCCGAGGGCGCCGTGCCGATCGAGGAGTTCAAGGACCCCCAGGGCGTCACCGCCGGGGACGAAGTGGAGGTGTTGCTCGAACGGCTGGAGGACGAGAACGGCTCCATCGTGCTGTCCAAGAAGAAGGCAGACTTCATGCGGGTCTGGGAGAAGATCCGTCACGCCTACGAAGCCGACGAGCCCGTGGAGGGGACGCTCCAGAAGAAGATCAAGGGTGGCGTGGTGGTGGATCTGATGGGCGTCGACGCGTTCCTGCCGGGAAGCCAGATCGCGCTGCGGCGCGTACCGAACATCGACGAGCTGCTTGGCAAGACCTACCTGTTCAAGATCATCAAGCTCAACAAGCGGCGCCGCAACATCGTGGTCTCGCGGCGTGTGATCCTCGAGGCCGAGCGCGCCACGAAGCGCGAGGGCCTCATGAAGGAGTTGGAGGTCGGCCAGGTGCGGAAGGGCATCGTGAAGAACGTGACCGATTTCGGCGCGTTCATCGACCTGGGCGGCGTCGACGGCTTGCTGCACATCACCGACATGAGCTGGGGTCGCGTGTCCCACCCGTCGGAAATGGTGGAGTTGGGGAGCGAGATCGAGGTCAAGATCCTCGACATCGATTGGAACCGCGAGCGTATCTCCCTCGGTCTCAAGCAGCTCCAGGCCTACCCATGGGAGAACGTAGCCGAGCGGTACCCGGTCGGCGCGCGGGTGCAGGGCAAGGTTGTCAGCATCACGAACTATGGAGCGTTCGTGGAGCTGGAGCCCGGGATCGAGGGGCTCGTCCACATCAGCGAGATGAGCTGGACCAGGAACGTCCGGCACCCGTCGAAGGTGGTGTCCATCGGCGAGACCATCGAGGCCGTGGTGCTCAAGGTGGATCCAGAGGAGGAGAAGATCTCGCTCGGCATGAAGCAGACCGAGCAGGATCCGTGGATGATGCTGCCCATGAAGTATCCGGTGGGCACGCGGATCACCGGCAAGGTGCGCAACCTCACGTCGTTCGGCGCGTTCGTGGAGATCGAGCCCGGGATCGACGGGCTGATTCACATCTCCGACATGTCGTGGACCAAACGGATCCAGCATCCGTCCGAGGTGGTGAAGAAGGGCGAGACCGTCGAGGTCGCGATTCTCAACATCGATCCCGAAAACAAGCGCATCTCGCTCGGCCTGAAGCAACTCCAGGACGACCCCTGGCTCTCGATTGCGGAGACGCACCCGGTGGGGATGGAGCTCGAGGGCACCATCGCCCGGTACCAGGACAGCGGCATCGTGGTGGCGTTGCCGGACGATCTCGAGGGGTTCGTGCCACAGTCGCAGCTGCCGCTGCCGCCGGGCAAGTCGGCGGAGCAGGTAACGAAGGAAGGGCAGCCGGTGGCGCTGAAGGTGCTGGAGGTGGATCCGATCCACCACCGGATCATCCTGGCGGCCACCGAGTTCATGGACATGCCGGAGGAGGCGGAACCCGAGTCTGCTTCGGAAGCGGGCGAGGCGAAGGAGACCGCCGCCGAGGCCAAG
>JASFTE010000498.1:0-4365 GCA_050114035.1 Armatimonadota bacterium
TCGCCCGCTGCCGGTAGCCGTAGTCGCGAATCGTGAGATGGGCGATCTCCAGGTAGCTGTTGTGCTGCTCAGGAATCGTGTCGATGGCCACGGGCAGCGATGTCCGCCCGTCGAGGACGGCCACGTCATCGGTGTCGAAGGGCGGGTACTGCCCATCACCGTCCTTGTCCCACCCGATGATCATGAACGGATCCCTGGGGAACTGGAAGCCATCGCGCTCGTAGTGTCCCGGGACGCCGCCGTGGGGGATGGTGATGGTCTCGTGGAACACACCCGAAATGCAGACGATGTCCTCGGCGCGGTCGCCGGGCCCGTCGGCGCTGGCGAGGGCTCTGCCGATGGTCCTGTAGGGGGCCTTCGGCGTGCCGTTCCCAGCCTCATCACTGCCGCCCACGGCGTCGACGTAGAGGAGGTCTTCGTTGACACCGTCGCCATCGGGATCGGCAGTGCGGCCGTTGCCCACTTCGCCATCGGCCTCGCCACCGACGACACCGTTTCGGTCCATATCGAATCCGCACGGTCGCGCATGGTAGCCCTTCTGCTGCTCGCGGACGTACGTGTGCAGAAACGGCTCGGCCGCAACGGCGCCGGTGGACGCCAAGAGCAGTAGCTGAATCACCACGCAGCGCAGAGGTTGGTTCACGGAGGGACTCTCCTCTCCATGTGGGACCGGCGCCTCTGCTTCGCCCATGTGCCAGAGTCCTCCTGCTCCCAGCCTCTGACCAGCCACGAGCGGGCCCAGCGATGCGCAGGCGGATCGACGCCGGCGGAGGGACAGCCGCCCCGATGGTGAAGTCTCGCCGCGAATGGCTGATGCCGCCGACGATGATGCATGGGAGAGAACGGCATGAGACGAACAGCACCTGTCGTCGCACTGATTGGCCTCGCGGCACTGATGGCGCGGGCCGCTGCCGGCGACTCACCGGCCCAGCGGCGCGCGGACTTGCTTGAGCGGGCGACTCGGGGCACGAGTGCCATCCCGGCCCTCGCGGCAGCGCTGGAGGACGAGAACATGGTGGTCCGCCGCACGGCGGCGCGGCTGCTTGGGAAGCTGGGGGAGCCATCGCGGCAGGCGCTCGGGGAGGCGCTCGGCAATTCGGACTTCGTTGTGCGGCTGATTGCCCTTCGCAAGCTGACCGAGATGCCCGGCAGCGACGTCGTGCCGCATCTCGAGACCGCGCTCAGCGATCAGAGTCCAGTCATCCGACAGATCGCCGTGGCCGAGCTGGTGAGTATCGAGCCGCGGGGAGAGCACATCGGCAAGCTGATCGAGGCTGCCTCCAGGGACGAAGCGCCCGCGGTCCGGGAGATCGCAGCCAGGGCGCTCTGGCCGTTCCACAGGGTGGTCACGTCGATCCGGGATCGCAAGGACTGGGACCACGACGTGCAGGTGGCCCAGGCGATCTCGCTGCCGACGGAGGGCTGGCGGTTCGCGCTGGACGTGGGGCGCGACGGACATCTGAAGGGATGGCATGAGGTGGGCTTCGATGACTCGGAGTGGGTCGAGGTGGGCATCGACAAGGCCTGGGAGGAGCAGGGACACGAGTACGACGGCGTGGCGTGGTACAGGAGGAAGTTCGCGCTGGCCGAGGAGCCGGAGCACCTCGCCGTGGAGCTGCACTTCGGGGCCGTTGACGAGTGCGCCTGGGTGTGGGTCAACGGGCGGTACGTGGGGCAGCACGACATCGGACCGGAGGGCTGGGACGACGCCTTTACGCTGGACGTGACGGAAGAGATCGCGTGGGACGCCGAGAACCAGATCACGGTTCGCGTGCTGGACAGCAAGTTCGCGGGAGGGATCTGGAAGCCGGTGACTGTCGAGGTCCTGAAGTAGCTGAAGGCGGCGGTGATACGCCCGAAGGAGAGGCTAATGGGATACGCAGTCGCGCTGACAACGGCGCTGTCGTTGGCGACAGCGGGGCTCGCCCAGCAAGATGCCGATGAGCAGCCGTGGCGGAGGCCGTACGTGGGTGACGAGGCCACCGGGCCCAGCGTCATCGCCCTGTGGCAGTTCGATGCCGGAGCAGCCGCCGAGGACAGCTCGGGCAACGGGCACGAGCTCGCGCTGCGGGGTGATGCGCGGCTGGTAGCGGAGGGCAAGTTCGGCGAGTGCCTGGAGTCATTTCCCGCGGACGCCGAGGACGATCGGGCGCAGGGCGCGGGGGCGAAGAACCACCCCGATCTCTCGCCGCAGGGCGCCTTCACGCTGGAGGCGTGGTTCAGGGCAAAACCGGAGATGGACGATTACCGGAACGCTTTCCTGCTCGACAAGAAATACTACCACTACGCCAGTGAGCTGCCGCGAGCGAACCACGACTACTGCCTGTACCTCGCCCGGGCCGGAGAGAACCGGCGCAGGATCATCGCCTACCTGGGATACGGCGAGGACTCGGCCCGGTACACCTCCTCCGATGTGGACGTATTGCCCGGCGAGTGGCACCACGTGGCGTTCACCTACGACGGGGAGGGCACGGGCCGGTTCTTCCTCGACGGGAAGCGGGTCGGCAAGACGACTCACGACGGACGAGGCGCCATTAGCCCGGGCAACTACGGGCTCGTTATCGGCGATCGCTATGGCAGCACCCACACCGGGTTCCCAGGGTTCATCGACCAGGTCCGACTGTCGCGCGGGGTGGTCCCGTTCTTCACCGGTTCACTCGAGGTGGAGGTGGCGTCGGGCGCGCGCTGCGCTTTCGTCCGCATGGAGCAGGATGCGAGCATCCCGGTGCAGATCACCAACGATACGGGGAAGAGGCTGACGGGCGGGAGCGTGCGCATCAGCCTGGGGGGCGAGGACAGCGACCACCAACTGCCGGCGCTGGGACCCAAGGGAAGCCACACGATCGAGGTGCGCGTTGACACGGCCGTACGCCCGGACAGCTACGAGCTGGGCGTGGCGGCGTCGGCTGGGAGCGGCGATGGGGACTACGAGGTGGAGAGCGCCATACCGGTCTTCATCGCGCCGCGGCCGCTCCCGGACCAGATGCCCGTGGTGATGTGGGGTGGCGGGGACCTGGAGCGTCTGCAGGAGATCGGGTTCACCCACCACCTGGTCTATCTCGCAGACTACGCGGCGGTGTGGGCCGCCGGGCGACCGACGAGGGCCGCGGGCTCGGGCCAGGCCGAACAGCACGCGAGGAGGCTGGACGAGCACCTGGTGCACGGTCTCGGTGGCGTCGTGTACCTGTACCCCGGACGCTGGGTGGCGCGCAACGCGGAGCTGCTGGAGCAGTACCGGCGGATCGACCGCGACGGTGCGCCCTACGACAAGGACAACATCTGCGCCACCGCTCCGGAAGTGCGCGACTTCGCCTACAACGTGGGCGCGTCGGTCGCGAGGTCCTTTGGCGAGTTCCCGGCTCTGCAGGCCTCGCTCATCCACTCCGAGATTCGAGACGGCACGAATCTCTGCTTCCATCCGCGCGATCGCGAGGCGTTCCGGGAGTTCGCCGGGTACGATATCCCCCGGGAAGCCGTGAGCAAGAGCGGTGTCCGGTACTCGACCCTCCCCGACTTCCCGCGCAACCGCGTGATCCCGGACGATGATCCTTTGCTGATCTTCTACCGCTGGTTCTGGAAGGGCGGCGACGGGTGGAACGACCTGCACACGCAGACGCACAAGGGTCTCAAGTCCACCGGTCGCGATGATCTCTGGACGTTCTTCGATCCCGCGGTGCGCGTGCCCAGCGTCTGGGGGAGCGGCGGCGAGGTCGACGTGGCGTCGCAGTGGACATACTCCTACCCGGATCCGCTGAAGATCGGCCAGGCAACAGACGAGCTGTTCGCCATGGCCGACGGGCAGCCGGGGCAGCAGGTTATGAAGATGACGCAAGTCATCTGGTACCGCAGCCAGACGGCGCCGAAGCTGCCGGAGAAGGAATCCGACCGCGTCCAGTGGGAGACCGACATCCCCGACGCGCGATTCATCACCATCTCGCCCGATCACATGCGCGAGGCGTTCTGGTCGAAGCTCTCGCGCCCGATTCGGGGCATCATGTACCACGGGTGGGGGTCACTGGTCCAGTCCGGGACGGGCTCGTATCAACACACGAATCCGCAGACGAAGGAGGTCCTGGGGGAGCTGGTCCGCACGGTCGTTCGGCCGCTCGGGCCCACGCTGCTGCAGGTTCCCGATCGGGAGGCCGACGTGGCGCTGCTGGAGAGCTTCGCTTCGCAGGTGTTCGCGGGACGCGGCACCCGCGGCTGGGGACGAAGCTGGGAGGCCGACGCCCATCTCGTCCTGCAATGGGCGCAACTGCAGCCGCGTATCGTGTATGACGAGACGATCCTGCGGGACGGGCTCGGAGGTTTGCAGGTCCTCGTCATGCCGGGCTGCGACGTGCTGACGGAGGGTGTCCTGGCGCG
>JASFTE010000499.1:0-4351 GCA_050114035.1 Armatimonadota bacterium
AAGCGGGAGTGGGCGGGGGGATAGGTGGCGCCTTCCGGAGGAGGGCGAGGGTGCGGCGAGCCCTGGCGTCGGCGAGGTCGGCGGCGCGCTCGTCCGGGGGGCGTTCGCCAAAGACAAGGTCGGCGTATGCCTGGGTGAGCCACCAGACGGGGTAGCGGGTCCGGGGGACGGCCGCGCTCAGCACATCGGCGAATTCGAAGGCCGTCTGTGAGCGGCGACGCGCCAGGCCACGCCGGGCCGCTCCGTTGCACACGGCCCAGTAGGCCCGGACGAGCCGCCTGCTCGGCTCATCTGCCAGGAGAGACACGTGCGCCCCCACGGGCACAGGAGCCAGCCTGCGGCAGATGACGCGCGCGCCTCCGGCAAGTGCCGCGCCAGCGATGAGCAGGAACAAGAGCAGGCGTCGGAGCGGGCCGGCGCCGGGCAGCGGCAGCCTCTGGACGATGCCCTGCCACCGCTCGGCTACGCCCTCGTACACCAGCGCCATGCCCGTGAGCTGTGTGTCGGCGGCCACCCGTGTTGGGTCGAAGGCGACCCATCCGATGCTGTTGAGGTAGACCTCGGGCCACGCGTGCGTGTGGCGCTCGCGCACCACGTACTCGTCCGTCTCGACATCGTACTCCCCGGAGCTGTATCCCACGGCCAAACGTGCGGGAATCCCGACAGCACGGCACATTACAGCCATCGCCGTGGCGAAGTGAATACAGTAGCCGCGCTGGGACTTGAGCAGGAAGTACTCGACGACATCCGACTGACGCGGCGTGGCCCCGGTGTTCGGGTCGTACGTGCAGGTCTCGCCCAGGTACGCCTCGATGCGAAGGGCTTTGGCATAGGGAGAGTCGGCATCCCGCGTGACGTCCTGGGCCAATCCGACGACGGAGGTGGGCGTCTCGCCCAGGTCCAGGTACGGTCCGTCCGCTATCGCCGGTGGGTATGGCCCCGCGGCCACGCTCGGGGGCACACTGCGAGGGGATGGGATGAGCGACGTGACGACGTATCTGGTCCCACGGTGCAGCATGGAGTTCGTGCTGAGCCCCCCGTACGGATCGTGCCGCACCGAGCGCCCGGGGCCGACGTAGAGCACCGGGCGGTACGCTCCGACGATGGCGCCCTGGAAGGGATTCCTGAGCGTCACCGTCTGCTCGACCTCGACGCCGTGGGTGTGCCAGGGGTCGGTGAGCGGCCGATCCCCCTCACGGTCAGCGACGGCGGCCGTCTGCTGTTGCGGCGGTGGCAGCACCTGGTGCACGCGCTTCCCGCGGCGGGCCAAGGGGGTCGTCTGTCGTCCGCTCTGCTCCCACACGTAGCCGCCGTACGCATCGTAGGCGGTCACGCGCCAGTTGGCCTCGCGGGGCGACTTCACCGTGAACATGACGGCATCACTCAACTGCGGCGCCGGCCGCCTCAGGTATATGCCTCCTGCGACGCCACCGTAGGGCACGTGCGTGCGCTGGACGATGAACCGGGCCAGGCGCCTGGCGGCCTGGAACTTGAGCGACCGGGTGACGTCGGTGGTAACGGTAACGCGTGTGAGGGCGAGGCAGAGCACGGCGCCACACAGAAGCGTTCCCACGTAGACCCAGATCCACGCTGAACGGGGCACCGTACCCGCGTCCGGCCGTCGGTCGCCGGCACCTGCGACGAAGTCGCTCCCAACGCTGGCGGCCATCCGGTGGTCCGCCGCCAGCAGGTACGTCCCGCCCAGCAGGATCCCGCAGAAGAAGATGAGCATGCCCATGTCCGGATGCAGTATGGAAGTGAGCACGAGGGCCGAGATGCTGGGCACAGCACAGAGCGTGAGGTCACGGAATGTGCGGACCGTGAACGCCCTGAAGACCATGATCCAGATGAACATCCGAATGAGGAACTCGACGGCGCCGGCATCGCTGACCCCGTAGATGAGCTGGCTCATGTCGAGGGAGGCGATGCGCAACCCAAGCCGGCCGGCAATCAGGGGCACTGCCAGAATGAAGCAGATCATTACGACGGGGATGTTCACGGCAGCCCGGGGCACGCGGAGGCCGCGCAGGAGGAAGCTGACGGGCAGGGCTGCCAGCCAGATGGCCATTGTGAGCAGGACAAAGGGGCGGTCGGCCGAGATCGCGTCCAGGGCCAGGATTGCCGCGAGCATCACAAGCCAGGCAGCCAGGTACCCGGCCAGCCACTGGGTCGTGCTGACATCCGTGGCATGCGGAGTTGTCTGCGCAGCCGAGTCAGCGTCCATTCGTCGCCGACCTCATCGCCGCGACGGTGCTGGAATCCTACGATCGCCGGGCGCCACGGCTCCTGACCCATGCCACCGTACCACGGAGGCGAGTGCGACCGGCAGATCGGCGCCCGCCTCGATGATGGCGACCCGAGCCCCGAGCGCATGGAGCCGGCGCGCAAGCCGTCCGTAGTCATGAGGCGCGTACGGCACGTCCGGAGATGGTGCATGCGACGGAGCTCGGGGCCGCCGCGAGGCCGAACCACGGCGCTCGGACGATGCAGTTGCGGCGCCGCCGGCCTCGGGCCTCCCGTGTGCGAATGTATGTGCGGCCAGCAGTAGCACGGCCACTCCCACATTGTTGTCCAACAGGGGCAAGATGCGCCTCGTGAGCCCCTCGTCCGGCACGGCAGTGATCAGGACGGCCTCGGAGCCGGCCGGGATGCTCGGCTGCTGCGCGGCGACGAGGGCTGCAACGGACGCGTCGCCATTGCCGTCCACCTCGGCCAAGATCGCGAGGATGCGGTGCAGATGCGCATCACCGCGCTCCAGCGGCGTGGCGATGGCCGCCTTGGCATTGCCGCGCAGCCGCACGAAGCCGCCCCGGAGCACGGCGTCCCGTGCGATACTGCTCGCGATGCGCGCGGCGTAGTCTATGGTCGAGTTGGGCGCCGCGCCGTGCTTGCCCGCCTTCGACAGATCGACGATGATCGTCACGGAGGCCGCAGCGCCGCTCTCAAACTCCTTGATGGTGAGGCGTCCCAGATGCGCCGTGGTGCGCCAGTGCACCCATCGCAGATCGTCACCCTCGACATACTCCCGGATGGCGCGGAACTCGTGCCCGTGGCCGCGAGCCGGCGCGCGCTGGGCGTCGTGCATGCTCAGCAGCGTTCCGCCACGGAGTAGGCCGGCGGGCATGTCGAAGGTGCGCGGGTAGGCAACAACGGTGTCGCGCAGCTCGAACTCCTGCTGCGGCCGGAAGAGCCCCAACGGATCGCCGCCGCGGAGCGTCAACGGGCCCACCCGGTAGCGGCCGCGCTCGGGGCACGTGTAGTCGCCCCGCCCGATGGTCTCTCCCGCGGGCGGCACCTCCGGCACCAGGATTTCATACCGGCGAGCCGCCGTTCCCGACGTGAGGTTGACTATCGGATCGGTGACCACGACCTCCCTGCGTGCGCGGCCGTCGGCATTCTGCACGGTCATTCGCACAGGGAGCGTCCCGCCCTCGACCAGCCGATCCACCAGCAGCGTTCGATGGCAGCTCAGCCCGCGCAGCGAGCGGCCGGCCAGCAGGTAGCAGATGCCAAGGAGCGCCGCCCCCGCGCTGCAGACGGCATATAGCACGAAGGATTCGTTCACCAGCGCTATGACGTAGAAGCTCACAACGCCGAACAGCACGATTCTGGCTTTCTGGGTCCACATGGCGGTCCGTGACGCGCCTGTCGCGTGTATCGGTACGCCGAGCCACTACCCGGTGGGGGCCGGCTCGGAGATGGGCGTTTCGCGCACGATGTCGAGCACCAACTCCACCGAGTCAATGGCCCCGATGCGCGCCTGTGGCTCGAGTATGAGCCTGTGCGCGAGCACATGGGGGGCCAACGCCTTGACGTCATCCGGCGCCACGTAGTCGCGCCCGCCCAGCAGAGCCAATGCCTGGGCGCTCTTCGTCAGGGCCAGGGAGCCGCGGGGGCTGGCGCCCAGGTGCACGTGCTGCCTGTCGCGTGTCCCGCGGACGATGTCGAGCATGTACTCGTACGCGGCCTCGGAGACCGTAACTTGCCTGGCGGCCTGCTGCATCCGCACCACGTCCTCGGCCTCGGCCACGGCCTCGATGGACTCGATGGGATGTGCGAAGTTCTGGGCCTTGACGATGTGCTTCTCGTCCTCGCGGTCCGGGTACCCGATGCTGAGGCGCATGAGGAACCGGTCGAGCTGGGACTCGGGGAGCGGGTAGATGCCCTCATACTCGATTGGGTTCTCGGTGGCTATGACGAGGAACGGCGAGGGCAACTGGTGCGTGACGCCGTCCACCGTCACCTGGCGCTCCTCCATGCACTCCAGTAAGCTGGACTGGGTGCGCGGGGAGGCCCGATTGATCTCGTCTGCCAGCACGATGTTGGCGAACACGGGCCCGGGCCGGAAGCT
>JASFTE010000500.1:0-4346 GCA_050114035.1 Armatimonadota bacterium
TGTCGCCAGCGGCAGCGCCCACATCGCCCAGGGGATCGGCGCCCCCATGGGCAGCCCCTCATAGAACCACTCGGCCGCCTCGGGCGCCTGCGGCGCGAGCCAGCCCGAGACGTGGGGCACGAGCGCCTCGTCCCACGCGTTGGCCGACGTGCTGTAGTACCGCCCCGCGACCATCTGCGGTATCACGTACCGCCATAGCCCGGCCGTCGGGATCCCGCTGGCGACGATGATCATGGACCAGATCGCCGCCAGCTCCCCCACCGTGAACGCGCGCAGCCGCGCGCCCCGCAGCACGGGGTTCACCACGAAGGCCAGCAGGAGCAGTACGACGATTGACCCGGTCGGCAGGAAGTTGCCCGCGATGTAGGTGGACTGGAGGTAGTAGTCGTTGTACGGCGTGATCGCCGACAGCGCGGCGACACAGATGAGCCCAATCACGAATGTCCGTGAGGATTTCGAGGAAACCCTCACGGTCAACCGAATCCGAGGTGGCATGGGCGGCAGTGCTCATCAGCGCACAGGGCCGTAGCTCCCCGAGGGCGCGAGGCCCTCTTCCGACACGCCCCTGCACAAACCTCCTGGCCGTCCGCGCGGCCGTCGCCGGACCTACCTGGTTGCCTGTCTGGCCATGCGGTAGACGAGGTATCTGAGGCCCTCGACCTTCTCCGGGTGCGGGCTGATGGCGAACACACGGCCCCTGCCGTACTCGCCCATCAGGATGGCGGGGCTCCCGGTCATCACGCCCTCCAACGACCCGTTCCGGCCCACCTCGGACCGATACACGGCCAGGATGGTGTAGTCCGGCAGATCCGGATCGCCCCCGCGGGCGAGTATGGGACCCTGTCCGTAGCGGATGTCGATCGGCCCGGCGAAATCGTCCAGGATTCGCCGGCCCTCGTCGGTGAGCTCTATCTGCACCGTCCCGTTGCTGCGTGCCCAGTGCTGCGTGTCAATGGCCCGCGCATCAACGATCCCCAGCGACCACGAATAGCCGTTGGTGGCCAGGTACGCTCCCGCGCAGATGCCGATGTAGCCCCCGCCCTCGCGCACGAACCGGCGGACCGCCTCACGTCCGCTCTCGCCCAGCCCCGCGGCCTGCCCGCTGCCGCTCCCGCCGGGCTGCACGAGGACATCGAAGTCCGCCAGCACACCGTCCCGAATGTCCGCCGGCGAGACCGCCTCCACACGAACGTCGGGCCGCTTGCCAAGCCCCGGGACAACGGCGGCGCCGGCGCCCTTGCCGTGGTACACGGCGACACGGAGCGTCGTGGGAGGCGGCTCTTCCTCAGGAACCGGGCCGATCTCGAGAAGATTCTCCTTGAGGTTGCTGCCGGTGAGGATGTAGAAGCGACCGTCCCGGACCTCGCACTCGGCGCTGTAGGCGATGATGGGAGCGCCCAGCGAGTGCCCCGATGCCAGCATGTCGGCCATCGAGGCCGCCCTGCCCTTCAGTGCCGGGCCGTCGGCACCGATGTCGTACTGGTACACGTCCTGCCTGCGGCCCGAGGCCCCAACGCCCACGAGCATGAACAGGTCACGTCCGTCGATGCCCATGGTTGTGAAGTAGAAGTTGCCGTCCTGCCCGACGCCGGATGGGCCGATGTCACGCATGATGTCGTCCCTGTCCAGGCACACGCTCGCCTCCCCGCTCCTGAGTTCGATCCGCAGCAGATCCCCGTCCGCGCCGTGCCCTCCGGCCGGGCCCCCGGTGAGATGCCAGTACGCGAACTGCCCCTCGACGGCCAGCCCCGTTCCACCCATCGCCTCCTCCCCCACCTTCACCGGCGGCGTCGCGGCGGCGCCCAGCTTGGCGAAGCCGGCGAGCTTCACCAGGTCCTCTCGGCCCCCGGGAGAAGCTCCTCGGAGGTCGAAGGTGTAGAGTCCGTTGACGGTGCGATCATCCTCCGACCGGTAGGTATCAATGAGGATCACCAGCCTGCCTCCGGCCTCATCCATCTCGAGCTCGTACCCGCAGCGCCGCGCGTTCGGGAGATCAACCACCAACTCCGGAGGCCGGTACCGACCGTCCAGGTACGGCACCCGCACAACGAAGCACACCCTCTGCTCACCCTCCGCCGGAGTTCCCACGATTACCGCGTAGACGTTGTCCGCGGCATCCACCTCGAGGTCGCGGCACCCAATGCTGCTGAGCTTCTCTCCAGGAGTCGCCGACGACAGGAGCGCCTCAGAGGCGATGTTCGTGAAGCCTCGTCGCCCGGGGTCGTACTCCAGGATCGAGTCCTCGTGCTCGCCGTCATTGGAAGCGTCAAAGAAGACATATGTGCCCCGGGCCGTCTTGGCGAGACCGTGGGGGGACACGCGGAATTGGCCCGTGAATGCCGTGACGTCGTCCTCGTCGAAGATGCAGCGCACCTCCGCCGCGCCCCTGTGTGCGCCGGCCAGAACGAGCCACGGCAACATGAGCGCCGCCAACACGCAGACCCCGGCAGCCGGACGCCTTCTCGTGTCGGGCTTCGGGGGTGGCATTCGGTAGCCCGGAGTAACCTCGCAAGGGTGCCGTGTGTCGCGCTGCCGTTCTGAGCCTGTCATGGCCAGTTGCTGTTCCTTCCGGAGGAGCGGCGATCGTAGGTGAGAGAGGACTGAATGCCCTCGGGTGGCCATTCGCCCGGCACTACAGCAGCGCAATCCATGGCACGTACTCGCGCTCAGCGGCCAGTGGCGCCCCGCAGGGTTGACATACAGCATTACAGCACTATAATGTAAGCATGAAGCGTACGCAGATACAACTCGACGAGGACAAACACAGCAAGCTGCGGGAAGTAGCCGCGCAGCAGGGCCGGTCTGTGGCTGACTGCATTCGTGAGGGCATCGATCTGTTCCTGCGGAGGTCCGAGTCCCGGACTGCCGACATTGATGCAGTCGCGGGCAAGTTCCCGCCGAAACCCGCATCCGGACTGAAGCGCCACGATCGCTGGTTAGCCGAGGCGATCCTCGAGGATGGGCGGAGCGACAGCCGGTGAAGACAGTTTTCGTTGACACGTCGGCCTTCTACGCGCTTCTGGATCCACGTGACCGATTCCACGCAGAGGCGCACGACTGCTTTGCTCGCGCTCAGATCGAATCGTGGCGGCTGCTCACGACGAACTGCGTGGTACAGGAGAGCTGGGCGACCATTCAGACAAGGCTGGGCTGGGATGCGCTGGATGCGTGGCGCGACCGCATACTGCCGCTTTGCGAGATCCTGTGGGTCACGGAGCAACTGCAGGCACTGGGCGAAGCCCGGTGTGTGCAGGCACGGGAACGCGGGCTGAGCCTGGTCGACTGCATCTCCATTGAGGTCATGCGCCAACACCGCATCACAGAGGCCATCGCACAGGACAAGCAACTCGCACGGCAGGGCATCACGCTTCCGTGAGAGGCGACTGCCTGTCCCCCTCACCCCCACAGCTTCCTGTCCAACGTCCGATACTGAACCGCCTCCGCGACACGTGGCGATGCTAACGGCGCTTCAGCGGTGCAGGCGTGACCCGCAGGCGGCGTGTTGGCCCGCTGCGGGACGTGCCGAACAGGTCACTGGCTGGCCATGCGGAAGGGTCGCGCGCGGGGCGCATCTGTGCTGCGCTCGCGCTAGACTCAATCCCACCGACCATATAGGTATACGTGATACGCTCGAAGTAGAAAGTCACCTGCTCGTACATGGGAGGGGCATCCGCCCCGGCCAGGACGGGGCCCAGCGAGCGCTGCGTCACCGACAGTATGCTGCCGTTCTGGATGGAGACTGTGTAGAAGTGCTGCTCGGCGCCGGTACCGGTGGGATCGGGGCGGTAGAACTTGAAGTCCCCATCGACCCGCCTCCCCCTGACCATCGCCTGCAGCAGAAGCGGGGTGGTCCTGTCGATGGGCTTGCGGATCACAATTGTGGGCACCAGGCGTCGCTCTGCATCGGTGTCTCCGGCGGGACCCCGTGCCGCCGCGTGCTCGAATTCCCAGCACTCGATACTGTCCGCGCGACCCAAGCTCGCGATGGTGCTCTCCCCGATGACGGCAGTGCCATCGATCTCCAGCGACAGGTGAACAGTCTGCGCTGCGTTCGCGGACCACGGCGCTACCAACAGCGTGAGGCAAACAACCGACCACTGCAGTGCTCTGCGGATCATGGCTATCGTCTCCCTCTGGGACGGCCTCTCATGACGGAATGGGGACAGGGGACTGAGCGGGGCACCCGCATTCTCGCCCGCTTCCACAACTGGCGTGTTCCACGCCCCACACCACGACCCCTCCGCCCCCCTCACCCCCACAGCTTCCTGTCCAGCGTCCGGTACTGGACCGCCTCGGCGACGTGGGGGACGCCGATGTCGGGGGAGTCGTCGAGGTCGGCGATGGTG
>JASFTE010000501.1:0-4337 GCA_050114035.1 Armatimonadota bacterium
CGTCTGTGATGGCATCGCCATGGGACACAGGGGCATGCACTACTCGCTCCCCACGCGCGAGCTGATCGCGGATTCCATCGAGTGCGTCGTGGAGGCGCACGCGCTGGACGGCCTGGTGCTCCTGACGAACTGCGACAAGATAACCCCCGGGATGCTCATGGCCGCCGGGCGCATCGACCTCCCTGCCATCGTGGTCACTGCCGGCCCCATGCTCTCGGGCCGGCACGGCGACCAGCGGCTGTCGCTCGTGCGGGACACCTTCGAGGCCGTCGGTCGCTTCCAGGCCGGTGAGATAGACGAGGACGAGTTCAAGGCGCTCGAGTGCGCCGCATGTCCCGGCCCCGGCGCCTGCCAGGGCGTGTACACTGCCAACACCATGGCCTGCGTGACCGAGGCCGTGGGCATGTCGCTCCCTCGCTGCGCCACGGAGCTGGCCGGGCTGGCCGAGAAACGCCGCATCGCCTACGACAGCGGAGTGCGCGCCGTCGAGATGGTGGGCGAAGGCGTCACGACGCGGCAGATCATGACGCGGGCGGCCATCCGGAACGGAATCCGCGTGGACATGGCCCTTGGCGGATCCACCAACACGTGCCTGCACATTCCTGCCGTCGCCCGCGAGGCCGGCGTGGACATTGATCTGACGACCTTCGCCGAACTCAGCGACGCCACCCCGCACGTGGCCAACATACGCCCCGGCGGCGAGCACTTCATGGAGGACCTCAACTGGGCCGGCGGCATCCCGGGCGTGCTCAATGTGCTCCACGACCTGCTGGAAGACAGCCCCACGGTGGCCGGCTCCAGCATCAAGGAGATCGCCGCCACGGGCGCCATCACCGACCCCGAGGTTATCCGGCCGCTCGATGATCCATACCACGAGCGCGGCGGGATCGCCGTGCTCTACGGCAGCCTTGCACCGGACGGCTGCGTCATCAAACAGGCGGCCGTGCACGAGGATATGCACGAGTTCGAGGGAACGGCCATGTGCTTCGACTCCGAGGAGGAGGGCATGGAGGCGGCCATGGCCGGGAAGATCAAGCACGGCACCGTCCTCGTCGTGCGCTACGAGGGGCCCCGCGGCGGGCCGGGGATGCGGGAGATGCTCTCGCTCACGTCGGCCCTGACGGGCATGGGGATGGAGAAGGCGGTCGCCTTCGTCACCGACGGCCGCTTCTCGGGCGGCACGCGCGGGCCTGCCATCGGGCACGTCTCGCCCGAGGCCGCCCTCGGAGGCCCTATCGCTCTCGTGCAGCACGGGGACACCGTCGTGCTCGATATCCCCGGCAAGCGGCTGGACGTCAGGGTTGACGAGGCCGAAATGAAGCGCCGCCGCGCCGCCTTCGAGCCGCCCGCGCCAAAGATCGCCCATGGTTTCCTCCGGCGATACGCCACCCAGGTGCAGTCGGCGAACACGGGAGCGGTCCTCGATCCCGGGGATAGCAGCTAGCCGCGGCACGTAGTGCAGGTTAGACAGCAAGGAGCTGCGAGAATGGCTACGACGACTGGTGCGCGAGCCCTGTGGGAGATTCTCAAGGAACAGGGCGTCGAGGTGGTCTTTGGCATCTCCGGCGGCGCGGTCATCCCCATCTACGACGTCCTGGGCGAGTACGAGGACGACGTCCGCCACATTCTGACGCGCCACGAGCAGGGCGCCGCCTTCATGGCCGGTGGATACGCTCGGGCGACGGGCCGGGTCGGCGTCTGCATGGCCACGTCCGGGCCGGGAGCGACGAACCTCGTCACCGGGATCGCCGATGCGTACATGGACTCCATTCCCATCGTCGCCATCACCGGGCAGGTACGCACTACCGTCGTGGGCACGGATGCCTTCCAGGAGGCCGATACCACCGGCATCACGCTGCCCATCACGAAGCACAACTACCTCGTGCGCGATCCCGAGGAGCTCTGCCCGACGCTGCGCCACGCGTTCCACATAGCCAAAACCGGGCGGCCGGGCCCGGTGCTGGTGGATCTGCCCTCTGACATCACCGGGGGCGAGCTGGAGTTCACCGAGCCGTGCATCGGGGAGCTGCCGGGGTACCGGCCGAACTACAAGGGCCACCCAAGGATGATCCGCGAGGGGGGCCGGCTCATCCCCGAGGCCAAGCGGCCGCTCATCTACTTCGGCGGCGGCGTCATCGCCTCCGGCGCTGCCGACGAGCTGCTCCGGCTCGTGGACAAGACCAACATCTTCGCCACCTACACCCTCCACGGCAAGGGCGGCATCCCCGAGACGCACCCGCTCTCGCTGGGGATGCTGGGCATGCACGGCACCGCGTATGCGAACTTGGCCATCGCGGAGGCCGACCTCATCGTCGCCATCGGCGCCCGCTTCGATGACCGTATCACCGGGAAGCTCGACGAGTTCGGGCCCAACCGGGACCCCGATGTCAAGGTGATCCACATCGACATCGACCCGGCGGAGATCGGCAAAGCCGTGCCCGTGACTGTGCCCATCGTCGGGGACGTCAAGGCCGTTCTCGCGGAGTTCGTGGAAGCCGTAGAGCCGCGCGAGCCGGGCGCGTGGGAGGAACAGCTTGAGGCCTGGCGGAATGAGCACCCGATCGTTTCTGAGCAGGGCGACGGGCCCCTGAAGCCGCAGTGGGTCATCCAGCGGATCTACGAGATCACCAACGGCGACGCCATCTGCGCCACCGACGTCGGGCAGCATCAGATGTGGACGGCGCAGCGCTACCTGGCGAAGCGCCCGCGCCAGTTCCTCTCCTCAGGCGGCCTCGGGGCCATGGGCTTCGGCTTCCCGGCCGCTATCGGCGCGCAAGTGGCGTTTCCCGACGCCCTCGTGGTCGATATCGCCGGCGACGGCAGCATCCAGATGAACATTCAGGAGCTTGCCACCGCCACCATTGAGCGCTGCCCGGTCGTCGTCTGCATCATGAACAACGGCTACCTCGGCATGGTGCGCCAGTGGCAGGAGCTGCTCTTCGAGCGGCGCTACGCCGGCGTTGACCTGCGCGACCGGAACCAGCAGCGCGGCACGTGCCCCGATTTCGTGAAGGTGGCGCAGGCATATGGGGCGCAGGGAATCCGGGTGACGACGCCCCAGGAGGTGCGCCCGGCGCTCGAGAAAGCCATGGGCGAGCGCAACGTGCCCACGTTCATCGACTTCATCGTCCAGGAAGAAGAGAGCGTCTTCCCCATGATACCCGTGGGCAAGGCCCACGGCGAGCAGTGGCTGCAGCATCCGGAGGCGGCGCAATGAAGCACACCATCTCTACTCTCGTCGAGAACAAACCGGGCGTGCTCGCCCGTGTGGCCGGCCTCTTCAGCCGCCGCGGGTACAACATCGCCAGCCTCGCCGTCAGCACCACCCAGGATCCGGACCTCTCGCGCATGACCATCGTCGTGGACGACGAGGGCGACCCCACAATCCTGGAACAGATCAGCAAGCAGCTCTACAAACTCGTGGACGTTATCAAAGTCTTCGACCACACGGAAGACAAGATCGTCGAGAGCGAGCTGTCGCTCATCAAGGTGGCCGCCAGCGCCGCCACGCGTCCCGAGATCATGCAGCTCGCCAGCATCTTCCGTGCCAAGATCGTTGACGTGGGCGACGACGGCCTGACAATCGAGGCCACGGGCAAAGAGGAGAAGATCGACGCCCTCGTGGAGCTGCTGCAGAAGTTCGGCATCGAGGAGATGGTCAGGACCGGCAAGGTGGTGCTGGTGCGGGGGGCCAGAGCCACATAGTACAACTGGTTTCATAACCCGTCCTGCGGCCCATTCTGACCCCCTCAGGCGCCACAGCGTCGAGAGCAAGGGGGGCATGAAACCAGTTGTACTGACACGGCGTCGGTGCGTGCGCTCATGGACCCGTACATGAAGGAGATCGTGGACCTCGCCGTCGTGGAGCGCCTGCTCCTGCTCCTCGCCGTCGCGGCGCCGGTCGTCGCCGTCGCCATCGGGGCGCTCGCCGGGGCCAGGACGTGTGGCAGCCTCATCGGCGGCGCCAAAGGGCTCTCGGTGGGCATACTCGGCCCGCTCTGCTACGCTTTGTGGGAGCTCTACAGCTACCTTGTGCGCTACGATCCGGCCACCGGCTACGTCGGGTTGCACAGGGTCAACGTCCTCGCGCTCAACGCGGCCATATTTGTCGCCGTCGGAGTCGTGCTCGGCGTCGTGTACAGCCGTATCTTCCCCGGCGCCCCGTGCGAAGACACCCCCTCGAAGGAGGCGTAGAGCAGATGGCAACGCTGTACTACGACAAGGACGCGGATCTCGCCCCGCTGCAGGATCGCACCATCGGCATCGTGGGCTATGGCATCCAGGGCCACGCCCAGGCGCAGAACCTGCGCGATAGCGGCCTGAACATCATCGTCTCC
>JASFTE010000502.1:0-4318 GCA_050114035.1 Armatimonadota bacterium
GACCGCCCGGCGGACCGCGGAGGAGCTTGTTGGGAGAATGGGTGAGAATGGGTGACCGTCACTAGTTTGTGAGGGCGCCCCGCTGGGGGTGAGGCGTGGAGCAAGAAGTACAGGGATCGTAGGCTCGAACGAGCATCGCACGGCGCCGGCGAATTTCGTCCTCCGTCTCTCCGTTCAGCTCTGCCATGTACGCGCGCATGTCCGCGCCGAGACCGTCCAGGCTCTGCGCCGTGGGCGTGAGGATGTTCACCTGCGTCGTGCGCCCTTCGTGGTCGTACGTGTAGTCGTGGACGAGCACACCCCGCGGCGCATCCACCATCCCTATCCCCCGACTGGCCCGCGCCGCAATCAGCGGCTCGGGCTCCTCGTTGGGCCCGTAGGAGAGGATCTGGTCGATGAGCCCGATGCTCTCCTCCACGCAATGGACCAATTCGACGACCTGTGCCACCGGATTCATGAGGGGGTTGTTGCAGGGCGCCCGTAGCCCCAGGGCCTCCGCGACATCTTGCGCCTCCGCGCAGAGCCGGTCCCACTTGTTGTTGACTCGTGCCAGAGCGCCGACCATGGCGTTGCTCCCGCGCCCTTTGGCGCGCTCGGCAGTGGACTGCACCGACAGGTCTTCCGCGATCGCCTCAACGTACTCCTCGGCCGACAGGCCGCGGCCGTCGCCGACCGTCAGCTCGCCACCGTAGAACCCGTAGTGGTCAGCCTGCTTCAGGCACACGTGCTGCGTCGGCCGCTCGAACTCGGGGACCTCGAAGCTCTGATACAGCTCGACGGCGTACTGCACATGGTCGCGCAGGTCCATGAGCCGCCTCTCCATGCTGCCGAGCTGGTCCATGGTCGGCAGCTTCGTGAACCCGCCAGGCGCCAGCGCCGTCGCACCGCTCTGCCCCCTTCCGACGAGCCGGCACAACTCCTCTGCCGTCTGCTTGAGCCGGAAGGCCCGCTTGAGCAGCTGCCGATTCTCCGGCACCAGCGGGATCAGGCCGTCCACAATCAGGAAGTCGGGCGCCGCCAGGAAGTACACGCGCAGAGCGTGGCTCGACATGACCTCGGCATTCATCGTCAGACGCCGCAACAGCGTCGTCTGCTCCGAGACGCTGATGCCCAGCGCCGCCTCCGTGGCCTGCAGCGAGGCGCAGACATGGCTCACGCCGCACGCCCCATGGATGTCCGCCGCGACCTGGGCGACTTCGTCGTACGGGCGATCCGTCAGAACGGCTTCAGATAACCGCAGCGCTTCGACAACCTGGCAGGCCGCCTGCCCAATTCGGCCCTGGGCCAGCAGGGCCGGCACCCTCTCGCCGCCCCCACTCCGGCTGCGCCGATGAACACCAATACTCGCCCTGGACATCTGTTGCTCCTCTCGAATTGGCGACGAGCCGGGGGGCGGAGCACTCATACACCCGCGTCTGGCGACACCTTCTCCGGGTCGATCCCTGCCTGGTTCGGAGAACGACGCGCTAACGCTACCACGGGCCCTTCGCAATACCTGTGAACCTTTTCACGGAGTGCGAGTAGACTATGCCCTATCGCCCGACGGAAATCTGTGAAATACTTCACAAGCTCGCCCTAGTGATACACCTTTGCTGGGCCGCTGGCTGACCCCATCTGGCAGCCCATCTGGGACACAGCGATCCTCAGGCAGGCCGGGGGAGTATTGCCTCCCGCCCGTGCAACTCGTCTCCTCCCCCGTTCCCGCCGTTCTGGCAATCTGGCTGCCGGCTCAGCTCCCCCCTAGAGCATCTATTCAATATGGCATAATATGGCATGGACGTCATAGTTTGGTTCTATTGTCCATTGTATTATCGCCCATAATTCGTACCTTTGTCAATTGGTCCGTTGTACAGATACGGTGGCGTATGAAGCTGGATATTGAATCCAATACGATACATCTAAACCAAATCGGATTAGAAGCACACTTTATTATTGCCTGTTATCTATAAATGTTATATTTCGCTTGACCCAAAGCGGCACTTGTGCTATACTCTCCCTTGGTCGAAAACCACTACGCGCGGAGGAGGTGATCGAACGACCCCGGAGCAGGACCTGCAGCGCTGTTCGCTGCACGGTGTGCGGAGCAACTGATTCATACTGTATTGCCCTGCCGCTATGACCAAGCACAACCAGGTCGTGGCATGCGCGGGTACCGGACTGGGAAGTGCGAAGGCAAGGAGGGTCCACTATGAGGATTACTGCGCCGGATCACCTGGACCAGGCGCGGGCAGTAGGAATGAAGTCGTTGTTTCCGTCAGGACCGAAGATGGCAGTGAGTACGAGCAGTTGTGGATTGGCCGTTGGTGCAGGAGACGTATGGCAGGCAGTGACGGACGCGAGCGGTGGGGTGGCGACGAGCGCCACGGGATGTTTCGGCCTATGTCAGCGCGAGCCAATCGTGGCGGTCATGGCGCCCGGCAAGCCGAAGCTGCTCCATGCCGAGGTGACTCCGGACCGAGCCGCGGAGCTGAGCCAGGCGCTTGCCAAGGGGGAGTTCCCCCTGCAGTCCGCGCTGTGCAGGATCGACGAAGAGCCCGACATCGTGGCCGATGGCTCAACAGTGTACCTCACTGACCCTGAGGCCGTTCCCAAGAACGGCGTCCCCGCGTACGAGGAAGTCCCCTTCTTCAGCAAGCAGATGCGCATCGTGATGCGGAACTGCGGCGTCATCGATCCCCGGAACATCCACGAGTACATGGCCCGGGGCGGGTACTTCACGCTCTGGCGTGTGCTCCATGAGATGTCCTCCGGGCAGGTTATCGAGCAGATCACCGCATCTGGCCTCCGAGGACGCGGCGGCGCCGGCTTCCCCACCGGGAGGAAGTGGCAGCTCTGCCGCCAGGCTACGGGCGATGTGAAGTACCTCGTCTGCAACGCCGACGAAGGCGACCCCGGAGCGTACATGGACCGCATTGTGCTGGAGAGCGATCCCCACAGCGTCCTCGAAGGCATGATCACGGGCGCCTATGCCATCGGGTGTCGTCAGGGGTACATCTACGTGCGCGCTGAGTACCCGGTGGCGATGGAGATCGTGGAGCAGGCCCTCGACGCCGCCCGAGAGATGGGTCTACTGGGCGAGGACATCATGGGGTCGGGGTTTAGCTTCGACGTCGAGATGGTCAAGGGAGCGGGTGCGTTTGTGTGTGGCGAGGAGACGGCACTGCTGGCGGCCATCGAGGGCCGTGTTGGCGAGCCACGCCAGCGGCCGCCATACCCGGCCGAGTGCGGCCTGTGGGGCAAGCCCACGAACATCAACAACGTCAAGACATGGGCCAATGTGCCGGCGATCCTCGCGCGCGGCGCCGATTGGTTCAGTGGGATCGGCACTGAGCGCAGCAAGGGAACCATGCTGTTCTCTCTGGTCGGCAAGGTCCAGAATACGGGGCTCGTCGAGGTGCCAATGGGCATCACGCTCCAGGAGCTGGTGTACGACATTGGCGGCGGGATCGCCGATGGCAAAGCGCTCAAGGCCGTCCAGACGGGCGGTCCGTCGGGCGGGTGTATCCCTCAGGAGCTCATGGATCTGGCAGTGGACTACGAGCAGCTTACCGAGGCTGGCTCCATGATGGGCTCTGGGGGCATGGTGGTGATGGACGAGGACACCTGCATGGTGGACATGGCCAGGTACTTCCTGTCCTTCACCAAGGAGGAATCCTGCGGCAAGTGCACGCCGTGCCGCGAGGGTACCAAGCACATGCTCGACACTCTCATGCGCATCTGTGAGGGGAAGGGCCAGGAAGGCGACATCGAGGTGCTCCAGGAGCTGGGCAGAACGACCAAGGCGGCTGCCGGATGCGGACTCGGTGGCACAGCTCCGAATCCGGTGCTGACCACGCTGCGTTACTTCCGGGACGAATACGAGGCGCACATTGGACGCAACAAGTGCCCCGGAGGCGTGTGCACGGCACTCATCGAGTACAGCATCAACTCGGCCGAGTGCAGAGGATGCGGCCGGTGCCAGAACGAGTGCCCTGAGGAAGTCATAAGCGGCGAGGACCGGGAGCCACGCGTGATAGATACCGCTGCTTGCGTCAAATGCGGCGTGTGCCGCGATGTCTGCCGAGCCGGCGCCGTTGTAGTGACATGACCGGGCCGTGGGAGAGCGCGGAGCGGATGGTGCGCCCTTCCATGCTCACCGAGTCTCACTACGATAGTAGGGAGTGAGCGCGATGGTAGATCGGGTCGCCAAGCAGATACTGACCGACGGCGTTGGCCTCGAGAGCCTGTGTTGTGCCGCGAACGGGAGAATACTGCGAGACGGCGACGATACCGGCCTCCGGGTGGATGCTTTCGGCCAGATCCGTGAGGACGTACTCGC
>JASFTE010000503.1:0-4310 GCA_050114035.1 Armatimonadota bacterium
TGCTTCAGGAAGGCGTCCAGATCGGCGTGGTCCTTGCCGAGCGCCTCGTAGTCCACCAGGCCGAACTCGTCCACGGCAGCCCTGGCGACGCGGTCGAGGGGTCTGATGTCGAAGAGGACGAACTCCGTGGACGCGTGCGGGACGACAAGATGCTCCGGCGTCTCGGCCGTCGGAGCGCGCGCGACGTACACCAATGCAATCACCCCCACCGCTATCATCACCACGGTCAGTCCGAGTCCTACGTGTATCGGGCCACGCGGTGTGTCCATGTGACCACATCCCCTGTTGAGCAGTTCCCATGAATCCCCTGCGAAGTCCTTGCCGTGTGAGCCTTACCCGCCCCAGCCGCGGAAACGGTTAAGGGCGTCACAGGCGTTGACGAAGGCGTTCGCAGGAGAATCGCCCTCACCTGCGAAGGAGGAGGGCGAACCTGATTTCGCCCGGAGGTAGTATGGATGCGCGTTCCCCTGGAATACGGCCGCGGGACGGTCGACCTTGACATCGCAGACGACCGTCTCGCCGGCATTGTCGAGCCGAAGAGCGTCGAGCAGCTTCCCGATGTGCGCAGGGCCACGGAGGAGTCGCTCCGTCAGCCGATCGAGGCGCCGCCACTTGGGGAGCTACTTTTGGGTCGGAGATCCGTACTAGTCCTTACGGTGGACAACACCCGTCCGTCGCCGACGCCGCTCCTTGAGCCAATCCTCGATGCGTGCGACGAGGCGGGCGCGGAGGCCACCATCGGCATCGCCATCGGGCGGCATCGGCAGATGACGGCGGACGAGGTGACCGAGCACCTCGGGCGCGAGATCGCCCGCCGGCGCAGCGTCGTGCAGCACGACCCGTTCGACGACGCGGCGCACGAAGATCGTGGCCGGACGAGCCGGGGCACACCGATCCGGATCAACCGGATGGCCTTCGGGCAGGACCTCGTGCTCGGTGTGGGGATCGTGGAGCCCACGTATCTGTCGGGGTTCACGGGCGGGCGCAAGATCGTCATGCCCGGCATCGCGCACCACTCGACGATCGACGCCAACCACTACCTCAGCGTCGACCCGCACACGAGGATCGGCGTGCTGGACGGGAACCCGATGCACGATGACATGATGGAGGTCCTGGAGCGCGTGCCGCTGGCGTGGATCACGAACGCCGTGGTCGGGCCCGACGACGAGGTGGTGGCGATCTTCTCCGGCGATCCGCGGACGGCGCATGGCGAGGCCTGCGCGCGCTCGGCGGAGATCTATGCGTGCGACGGGGCGCGGGCGAAGATCGTCATCGCCTCCCCCGGCGGCGCACCGTATGACGTGTGCATGGTGCAGACGAAGAAGGCGATCGTGCCGGCGACGGACATGGTGGAGGAGGGCGGGGCGGTAATCCTCGTGGGCGAGAACCCGGAGCGCTGGGGCGATGAGGAGGCGTTCGAGGAGTGGATGACGCAGCTCGAGCCTGCCGAGGCCGTCGCCCGGGCCGAGGAGCGCGACCGCTTCAGCCTGGGCGCGCACGGCGCGCGGATCCTGGCGCAGCCGCTGGTCGAGAAGCACGCCGGCGTCGTGCTCCTCACGTCCCAGGCCATGTGTGACGCGGCGGAAGACAGCTTTCTGCAGGCGACAACGAGCATGGACGAGGCGCTTGCCTGGGCGCGGGCGAAGGCGGGAGACGACGCGACGGTCGCCGTGATACGGAAGGCGCGGCGGGTGATCGTGGGAGACGACTGGGCCAGTTGAGAGCACGGGACGAGAGGCTGCTCTGACTATGCGAGACGGGTACCAAGAGCTCACGTCCGATCGGTGGCGCGCCACAGCGCGCGCGGTCGCGGGAGCCATCAGCCTGGCGCTACTCCTGCCGCACGCGTACTGCGACTACCAGGAGGGTGTGGTGCTGGAGTTCGACACCTGCGCGGGACTCACGATGGAGTCCTACGACGCCGGCTGGAAGCGCGCGGTTCCCGAGGCGGCCGCCACGTGGAAGGACGCCGTGGTGACAAGGAGGCCGGGGGCGCGCATCCACGGGACGGTGGAGATCCCCTTCGCGGCGATGTACGAGGTGAACGTGGAGGTGGCGCAGCAGGGCTCGGAGGAGCGGCTGCGGATCGGCGGCGCCGCGTACACCGTGCTCGCGGGCGGCTCGTACGGGGGGCCCGATGCGCCGCGCGAGTGGGTCTACCTGCCCCTGGGCGTGCAGCAGTTGCAGGCGGGCCCGGTGACGGTGGAGCTGGAACACGTGGGCCGGGCGCCGGAGGCAGCCGGGGGAAGCGCCCCGCTGGCGTTCGTGGACTTCGTGCACCTGCGGCCGGTGGGACTGCCGGCGGGGAAGGTGGTGATCGCGGGCACGTCGGTGACGGATGAAACGGGCGAGGCGGCGACGCTGCCGCTGAGCGGCGATCTGTTGACCATCTCGGTGCTGATCCAGAACAACTGCCAGGTGGCGCTGCCCCAGAGTCATCTGACGTGCTCGGAGGGCGGGGAGGAGACGGGCCGCGCGTGGACGGAGGTGGTGGAGCCTGGCAGCCAGACGACGGCGCAGATTCCGTGGCGGGCGGAGCGGGGCAAGCGGAGCCTGCGGCTCGCGGTGGAGCCGGCGACGACGACCGAGGGCATTGATGTGACCGGGGCGACGGCGACCGTGAGCATCAGGACGGCGGGCGTCGGGCGGCCGGGGCTGGTAGCCGAGCTGGGCATCCTGGACGCCGAGACGCAGCAGCGCGTGGCGCGGCCCACGGTGGGCGATGCGCTGCTGGTGAGAGTGAGCGCGCAGAACGTGGGGGACGTGCTCGCGGATACGGTGCGGGCCACGATTCGCGCGGACGGGGAGCCGCTGCCGCCGGCGCTGCTGTCCCTCGGGAACATCGCCCCGGGCGAGACGGCCGATGCCACGCTTCCCTGGTCACCGGACATCGGTGAGCACAGCCTGACCCTCGAGCTCGTGGCGGCGAACTTCGACTCGCGCCTCGATGAGCCGCTGGGGCAGACGAGCGTCACGGTCGTGCCCAGGCCGTTCCGGTGGCCTATCGCCCTGGCCGTCGCCGTCGGCGTGAGCGCTGTCGGGCTGGCCGCGGTCTTCCTCGTCCGCCGCGCTCGGCGTGCAGGGGCGGAGGGGCAACTGATGGCCGGCGAGGACAAGGTGTGCCCTCGGTGCGCGCGGACGTACGGGGGGGACGTCAAGTACTGCCCGGACGATGGAACGGCGCTGCGGTGACCGGGGGCCGACGCCGCGCCCACTCCTCGACGACGAATTCGGTGCCTTCGATGGTCTGCTGGTCGAGTCCGATGAGAACCTCGCGCATGGCGACCCCGCGGCCCGGGGCGTCTGCCGCCCGTAGGCTTTCCCGAACGGCGGCCTCTGACTTTTCACCCACGCCCCGGACTTGTCGGCATCCAGGCTCGCCTGCTCGGGCGTGATCGTCTCTCATTCATCTCCCGCGAAGTTGACCCAGTCAGGCACGTCGGCCCACGCGCTCGTGTCAGCGGAGAGGGCAGGTTCCGCGCGGGCTCTTGATGAAGCTGGCGCCGGTCCAGCCCATGGCGGCGCAACACTCCCCCGAGCATCTCGCATCGAGAAGGCCCGCCGAGCAGCGCGTCACCCCTCGCGCGGTGCTCATCGGCCTCCCCCTGGCCGCCGCCGTCTGCGGCATCGTCGCCTGGGCCGAGTACGTCACCGGGACCATCATGATCGGCTTCCTCCAGATCCCCCCGGTGGCCATCGCCCTCCTCTTCGTGGTCGTCGTCGCCAACCGCATCGCCGGTCGCCTGTGGTCCCGAGCCCGCCTGGCGCCGGCCGAACTCGCCGTCGTCTACGTCATGATGCTCCTCGCCGCCATGATCACCTCCCGCGGCCTCGCCGAGGACATCTACCCGGTCCAGGCCGGCCTCAACTACTACGCCACCCCGGCCAACCACTGGCAGAGCCTGTTCTTCGACCACATCAAGCCGTCCCTCGTCCCGTGGGACCCGGCCGGGGAGCCGGTGCAGGGCATCGTGAAGGACTACTACGAGGGACTCCCCGCCGGCGACAGCGTCCCCTGGGTCGCGTGGCTGCGCTCCACGGGCATGTGGCTGGTCCTCGTCGGCTGCGTCTACACGGCGTTCATGGGCATGGCGGCGGTGATCTACCGCTTGTGGGCCGACGAGGAGCACCTGTCGTTTCCCCTGACGCGGCTGCCGCTGGAGCTCATCACGGAGCCGGCCGAGGCCACTCACTTCCTCCGGAACAAGCTCACCTGGATCGGCTTCTCGCTGCCGGTGGTCTACTTTGGGCTCAACGGCCTGCACCAGATCTGGCCGCAGCTCCCCGAGATCACGACCTTTTACCGGGTG
>JASFTE010000504.1:0-4308 GCA_050114035.1 Armatimonadota bacterium
TAGACCACCCGCATGCCGTGCTTTGCGTACAGCTTGACGCGCTCCGCCGTACCCCAGACGGCGGCGGTAGGGTAGTCGTACGCGGCCACCTGTCCGGGGAAGCGCACGATCCAGGCCATGAGCTCCTTCATCGCCGTGACGTTCAGCGGGCTGTCGAGGCTCACCTCAGACGTAGCGCGCGAGTCCCAGAACCACGGGCAGTACATGATCACGACGTTCGACTCGGGCTCCACGCGCACCGGCGGCTTCACCGTCTCGATGTACGCGCCGGTCAGGATGACCTTGTCCGGGTGGTTGGCCTTCAGGCCGCGGGCGACGGCGTTGACCCACGACAGCGCCCGGTCCGTGCATTGCCCCGGGAGCGGATCGGCCGCGAGGCAGGTGTCGCACTGGCACATGCGCGTGTCCGCCGACGCCACGCAGAAGAAGCGGCGGTCCTGCTGCATGCCCACCCACTCGAGGAAGCGCTCGGTCGAGACGCGGACGACGTCCGGGTGTGACGTGCAGATGGCAGACCGTGCATAGCGGCTCGGCGTGATGCGCTCGCCGTTGTGGATGGCGAAGTACTCCGGGTTGCTCTCGTAGTAGATGTCGCGGGGGATGAGGTAGGCGGCGGTGTGGAACCAGCCGGTCCACTCGTTGCGGTCGAGCTTGTACTTGGTGTAGCCGGGCTTCCTGTCGCGGCCGAACAGGTCCTGGTTGGCCGCCTGGCTTGGGTCGCCGAGGGTGTACTCGCGAAGCGTCCCGCCCCAGCGCCCGCGGTCGATGTGCCCGCGCAGGTCGCGGTGCTCGAAGAAGGGCTTGCTCGACACCTCGAAGGGCTCGACGAGACCGCCGGGCACGGGCTCGAAGACCACCGCCGCACTCTCGTCGGCGCCGCTGGCCCACGGGTAGAGGCGCAGCCCCAGCCGCCTGAGCAGCGCCCAGGCGGCATAGACGGTGCCCTGTCGGGCGTAGCCGGAGAGTGCGATCCGGTTGCCCTCGGCCTTGATCACGTAGCCGTCGCGCTTGACGGCCTCGAGCTCGTCGGGGGAGATCATCCTCGCCTGCACGGCCGTGCGGCCCACGAGGATTGCCGGGGCCCCGCCCTCGGGAACGCCCTCGGCCACCTCGAGCTCCAGCTCATAGTACTGCCCGAGCTTCTCCTGCACCACGTCGGCCGCCCGGATCTCGGCCGGGTCGGCGTCGGCGGGAATGTGGATGGCCTTGATCTGCTTCAGCTCGACCGGCTGCGCCGCGGCCGAGGCTTGCGCCAGGAGCGCCGCCCCAAGCAGGAGGAGGCATACCCCTCCATGTGCTGTGCGGCGCGTGCCCTTTTCTGACCACTGGCCACCGGCCACTGACCACTGCCTCCTCACGATCTATCGGCCTCCAGCGCCGGCAGGGCATCGAAGCTCATGAGCGTGGATGTCTCCGCGGCGACCGTCGTGCCGGGGCCGAGGCTGCCCTGCGTGATGGTCGCGTACTCCTCCATATGCGCGGCGAGCTGCTCGTGCAGCTTCTTGGCCTCGGCCGGGTGGTCGGCGACGATGTTGGTGAGCTCCTCCGGGTCGGCCGCCAGGTCGTAGAGCTCGGGGCCCTTCTGCTGTCCCTCGGGAAGCTCCATCCACGGCGTGACGTAGTTCCACCTCGCATTGCGCACGCAGGCGAAGCGGCCGAAGGCACTGACGGCGGTGTCGCGCGGCGCCTCGCTCGTGGCGCCCGTGGCCAGCGGCCAGACGTCGGCGCCGAGCATGCGGTCCGGGCCCTCGATGCCCATGAGCGCGAGCGCCGTCGGCATGATGTCCTGGTGCTGGACGAAGCCGCGCACCCGCTGGCCCGCCGCCTCGCCCCGCGGGTGCCGGATGAGCAGCGGGAGCTGCGTGCACTGGTTGCGGAGACGATCCTGGCCCTTGTGAACCTGCCCCTGCTCGCCCATCATGCAGCCGTGGTCGGATGTGAAGACGATGAGCGTGTCGTCCATGCGCCCCAGATCGCGCAGCGTGTCGACCAGATGGCCGACCCAACGATCCACGAGCGTCACCTCGGCGGCGTAGGCGGTCTTCGTGCGCGAGGCCTGCTGCTCGGTCATCTGGCTGGTGAGGCCCGGCGGCACGAGGCCGTCGAGGCCGCTGTAGTCCGCGTCGTATTCCCGCGCATACTCCAGCGGCGGGTCCCACGGCTCGTGCGGGTCGAAACACTCCACGTGCAGATAGAAGGGATTCTCGAGCGTGTAGTCGCGGAGCCAGTCGGCCGCCTTCCGCATGCACTGCGCCACGGATGTGTCCCCGTCCGTCTCCCAGTCCTTGCGGTTCATGAGGTGCTGGACGATCCAGGCACCCCGGCCCACATGCCGCTGGTACGGGGTGGCCTCCTCGAGCAGCTCCGCAATGCGCCCCTCGTCACGCAGCGCGTACGGGTCGCCCTCCTGCCCGCGAATCCAGTACCAGCAGTCGAATCCCCGGTGGAAGTTCTTCCCCGGCTTCATCATATGGTACACGTCGTTGACGAAGCAGCTCACGTAGTCGTGCTCGCGGAGCGTCTCGGAGAGCGTGACGTCCTCGTCGAAGAGCGGGTGCCAGCCGGGGAGCTGTACCGAGTCGCTCGGCTGCGCGTGGTGGGCGAAGGGGAAGATGGGGCGGCCGGTCATGAGCACCCGGCGGACGGGAATGGTCGGCAGACCCTCGGCATAGGCGTCCATGAAGATGGCGCTCTCGGCGGCGAGGGCATCCAGGTTCGGCGTCTTGATCCACTCGTTGCCGTAGGCGCCGATGTAGTCCCAGCGGAACGTGTCGCTGACGATAACCACGAGGTTCATGCAGAGATGGCTCCCTTCATTGGTGCGCTGTAGAGGGGCGATTCCCCGCTGGGCGAAGGCCTCCTCCTGAGGCCGAGTGCACTTCGCTCCGAAGAGGTAAGGCTCGCAACAGCCCGAACTCCCGCCCGCGAGAATACTCGCTGCAAGAGGTGACCTGATGGACACCGGACCTTTGCTGCATGGACTCCAGGAAGCACGGCAGAGCTTCACCGCCCTGCTCAGTCGCACGCCCGACGACAAGCTCGAGTGGACTCCCGACACCAGCGCCGAGGGTAAGCCGACCAGCACCCTCGACATCATCCGCCACCTGATCGCATCGGACCTGGACATGAAGAAGGTGGTTGCCGACGGAGTGCCATCCGAGTGGGACCCGGCGGACATGGAGGCGTCCTTCCACGCGGGCCCGGCGGCAGAAGTCACGGACCGGGCCGAGCTGCTGCAGATCCTGGAAGAGACCGCGAAGGAGGTCGCTGCAGCGTTCGAGGCACTGCCCGACGAGCGCTGGGGAGAGGCGCTGCAGATGCCCTGGGGGAAGATGTCCGTCGAGGCCTTCGCCTGGATGCTCGTGGCGCACTGGTACTACCACGCCGGGCAGATCGCCTATCTGCAGCGGTGTTGGGGGGACGTGGGGATGTGAGGAGACGGCCCGGATCAGAGAAGCGTGGGGTGGTGCGCTTCGAGCCAGGACTGCAGGTCGCCGATCTCCTCACGACTGGCCTGATGCTGCGTGAGTCATCCGGCCTGCTGCCAACTCGGCAAGGACACCGGCATCCCCGACGATGAACAGCTTCTCCTCTGCGAGCACGCGCGTCAGGAAGTGGTGCCCGGCGGAGACTCTGTCTCGGAACTCCGAGATGGAGTAGACCGTCGGACTGACCTCCCGACCCAACCGCTCCTCAGCCGGGCGAAGGCTGCCGGACACCTCCGCGAAGGTCACATCGCCAACCACTATAAGATCGACGTCACTCTCCGGCCCAGCGTCGCCCCGGGCGAAGCTCCCATACACGAACGCGAGCCGCACGCCGTCGAGCCCTCGCAGCTCCGCTGCCAGCACATCGATGAGTCCAGCGGTCTTCAACATGAGTCCGCGCAGCTCGGCGAAGACGGGGCAGGCCTCGTTGGCGACGTAGTAGGTCCGATCCGTCCTCACCTCGCGGCGGAGTATGCCCGCGGCCGTCAGAGAGTCCAGCTCGCGCTGCACGGCGCCTCGGCCCGCGCCAACAGCCTGCATGATCTGGCGCTGATAGAACGCTTCGCCTGGGCGCTGGAAGAGCAGGGCGAGGATGGCACATCTGGTTTTCGGCAGCAATGCGTCGATCATAGCAATGCGGCCCCAATTTGGGGCCAAGTGTACCCAATCTGGGGCTACATGTCAAGACCACCAGCCGCTCCCTATCCATCCTGGGCCCGCCACGGCTTCCGGGGCGCCGAGGGCCCTCAGCCTTGTGAGCACCTCACGGCCTGTCACCATCGCCAGCCCCCGCGCATCACGTGCGGCGCGGCGGGCCGGG
>JASFTE010000505.1:0-4302 GCA_050114035.1 Armatimonadota bacterium
GTGCCCATCGGCGGGATCGGTGCGCAGGGGCACTTGCATGACGAGACGTTCGATCCCAAGGCGCTCAAGGGCGCACTCGACGAGCTGGGGAAGATCGGTCTCCCCGTTCGCGTGACCGAGTTCAACTTCCCGGGCCAGCGGTCGCATTTCTCCAGGGAGAAGGAGCTGGAGATGACACCCGAGCAGGAGGAGGCGAAGGCCAGGGCCATCGCGGAGTACTACCGCATCTGCTTCGCGCATCCGGCGGTTGAGGGGATTCTGATGTGGGGCTTCTGGGAGGGCGCCAACTGGATCCCGGCGTCATCGCTGTACAAGCGCGACTGGACGCCAACTCCGGCCCTGCAGGCGTACCGGGATCTGGTGTTCGGCGAGTGGTGGACGAAGTGGGAGGGAGAAGCGGGCGCCGATGGCAGGTGCGAGGTGCGGGCCTTCTATGGGGAGCATCGCGTGACGGCCGGTGCCAGAGAGAGCGTGGTCACGCTGCAGAAGGCCGAGGGGAGCAAGAGGGTCTCGGTCAGATAGTGAGGCGACCAGAGACTTGAGAACAGACAGCGTCTGCCCGAGGCGGGCAGTGGAGGGACGCCGATGAACGGAGTGAGTCAAACCGTGACCCGAATGGCCCTGGCCGCGCTTCTCGTTGCATTCCTTCCCGGTGGGCTCATCGCAGCGAACGACCGCGGGGATGCCGACCCCATCCCCTACACCCGCATCGGCAAGGTGAAGCCGCGTCATGCAAGGGAGATCGCATCGTCGAACTGGTCGGTGGGCGCGGAGACGATGGATCGGGACTACACGGTCTACAAGAACTGGCGCGAGTACCTCGGGCCGCTGGGGGTGAAGAAGGCGCGCATCCAGGCCGGGTGGGCGAAGACGGAGAAGGCGAAGGGGAGGTACGAGTGGGCGTGGCTGGACGAGATCGTCCCCGACATGGTGGAGCAGGGCGTGGAGCCGTGGGTGTGCCTGTGCTACGGCAACGGTATCTACCCGGGCGGCGGGGGAACCGGGCTCGGTGGCACGCTGCCGTCGTCGGCGCAGGCGCTGGCGGCGTGGGACAGGTTCGTGGCGGCGTTCGTGGATCGGTACGGGGAGCACGTGGACGAGTGGGAGATCTGGAACGAGCCGCGCGGGGAGGCGGCGAAGACGCAGTACCCGCAGTTCCTCGTGCGGACGGCTGAGATCATCCGCAGGCTGCAGCCGCAGGCGACGATCATCGGCTGCTCGACGGCCGGGGTGAACACGGGGCAGGTGGAGGCAGCGCTGCGTCACCTCAGGGAGAGCGGCAAGCTGCATCTCGTCAATGAGATCACCTACCACCCGTACAAATCCAACCCGGATGCCAGCTACGGGCAGGTGCGGCGGCTGCGCGAGCTCGTGACGTCCTACTCCGATGCGATCATCGTCCGCCAGGGCGAGAACGGGTGTCCCTCGAAGAGGGGCTCGTACGGGGCGCTGAGCCAGTACGACTGGGACGAGGAGTCGCAGGCCAAGTGGGCGCTACGGCGGGTCCTGGGCGATCTGGGCCGGGACATCCCGTCGAGCTACTTCGCCATCTGCGACATGCACTACCGGGGCGGGGACGGCGGGACGATCGTCAACTACAAGGGAGTGCTGGCCACCAACCCGGACAAGACGGTGGCCTACGCCAAGCCCGCGTACCGGGCACTGCAGCACGTCACGGCCATCTTCGACGACAGGCTGGAGCGGATCCCCGGCTACCGGTGGGAGATCCGCGACGGCTCGAGCGAAAGCGCCGACCGCTTGTCGGTGTTCGGCTATGCGGCGGCGAGCGGGCGGCAGATCGTCACGATCTGGCGCCACACGGACCGGCCGGGGGAGAACCCGGAGCGCGAGTACGTGGACCTCGTGCTGCCGGCGGGGAACTTCGACGATCCGGTGTGCGTGGACCTGCTCACGGGCGATGTGTACAGCATCCCGGAGCAGAGCCGGCGGAGCGAGCGGGGCACGGGCCGGTGGGAATTCGAGCGTGTACCCGTGTTCGACTCGGTGGTCCTCATTGCCGAGCGCGGGCTCGTCCCTCTGACCTCCGAAAGCAGAAGGGGAGAGGCGCCATGAGAGGCGTCGTTATGCTCGGAGACAGGAGCTGCCGTCTGCACGAGTTTCCCGATCCGGAGCCGGGCCCGGGGGAGGTGCGGGTGAAGATGATGGCGACCGGGATCTGTGGGAGCGATCTGCACACGTACCGCCAGACGCCCGAGCGGGCTCGCGCGCGGGAAGGGCGCATCCTCGGACACGAGCCGTGCGGTGTGGTCGATGCCGTCGGGATCGGAGTTACGCGAGTCAAGGAGGGGGAGCGCGTGACGGTTTACCACCGGCTCGGGTGCGGCCACTGCCCGCAGTGCGCGGCGGGGCGGCAGAATACGTGTCCGGACTGGCGCGGGTATGGTGGGGCTCTGGAGGGCTCGTTCGCCGACTACGTGCTTGCCGAGGAACGGAGCTGTATCCCGCTGGGCGGCTCGCTGAGCTTCGTGGACGGCGCGTTCATCGCCTGCCCGGCCGGCACGGCGTACTCGGCCCTCCGCAAGCTGGATGTCAAGGCGGGAGATTGCGTAGTCGTCGTCGGCCTCGGGCCCGTTGGGCTTTCCGGCGTGCGGCTGGCGAGGGCGATGGGGGCGGAGATCATCGGGGTGGATCTGATTCCGGAACGCCTCGAGCTGGGGAGGAAGCTCGGGGCCGGGGCCACCATCGCCGCTACAGACGGCGACCCAGTGGCGGCGATCCGCGATCACACCGGCGGGCGGGGGGCGCCCCTCGCGTTCGAGACGTCCGGCAGCCCCAAGGGGCGGGATACAGCCGTGCGCTGCCTGCGGCTCGAGGGGAAGGCGGCATTCGTGGGCGGGGGCAACTCCGACAAGGTCATCAACCCCGGCGACTTGATCGCCAGGGAGCTCACGCTCATGGGGTCGTGCTGCCTGCCGCTGCCGATGGCGTGGGAGCTTGTGCAGTTCTTCGAGGAGCGCGAGATCTCCATGGACGAGGCGGTGACGCACCGCTTTGCGCTGGAGGACGCCCCGGAGGCCTTCAGGCTGTTCGACGAGGGGCGCACCGGGAAGGTGGTTTTTGAGTGGAGCTGAGGATGGTCGCCAGGGATGGGAGCCTGAGGGCGCTCGTTGAGGGGCAGCGGCCGGTCTGACGTGCCCTCCGGGAGGAGTAGAGCCGTGGAGTACGCGGTGCTCGGCAAGAGCGGCAGGACGGTGAGCCGGCTGGGCTTCGGCGGCGCCACGGCCGGGCTGAAGAACTACCTCGGCGAGTTCGATCCGGACGAGCGAGAGCACAGAGATGCGGTCCTCGGCGCCATCCGGAGGGCGTGTGAGCTGGGGGTCAACTACTTCGATACGGCGGCGGGGTATGGGGAGGGAAGAAGCGAACGGATCTTCGGCGAGGCGCTCGAGGGGACCGACCCGGAGGCCATCTTCCTCGCCACAAAGGCCGGCGTCGGGGACGGGAGCGGACACGCGGTCCGGCGCTCGCTCGAGGGCAGTCTGAGCAACCTGCGGAGGGACTGGATCGACCTGCTGCAGATCCACGGCTCGGCCTATTCGCAACAGGGGGTCACGGCGGCCCTGGAAAAGGGTGGCATGCTGGACGAGATGGAGCGGATGCGCGAGGAGGGGCTGGTGAGGCACCTGGGCTTCACGTGCGAGGCGGTGAACGAGCAGCTCTACCGCCTCCTGAAGACCGACCGCTTCGACGTGATCCAGATGCAGTATAACCTGCTGTTCCAGCATCCGTATGACCCGACGCGGAAGTCCGGCGTCTTCTACGACGCGGCGCAGCGGGGGATGGGCATCGTCACCATGCGCACCCTCACATCGGGCATGCTGCAGAAGTGGGTAGCGATGGTGAACCCGGAGAACACCTGCGACTACACGCCGGCGCTGCTGCAGTTCCAGCTCTCCAACCCGCTGGTGGACGTGGCGCTGGTCGGGATGAGGATGGTCGAGGAGGTCGAGGAGAACGTCGCCATCTGCAGCGATCTGTCGGGCCGGCTGGATCTCGACGAGCTGCACCGGAGGTATGTGTAGCTCGCGGGCTGCCGGGAAGGACTGGTGCTCGAGATGAACGCGATGACTACTGCCGTGGCGGTGTTGCCTGCTGTTGCGCTGACTCTGGTCGGCTCGGGCGCAACAGCGCTTGAGCGCGATGCGGAGGGGTGGACCATCTTCGAGCCCTCGGCGGACACGCGCATCCTGTATGTGAGCAGCAGCGAGGGGGACGACGGGACCGCGGTCGCCTACGAGCCGGCTGATGGGGCGGTGGGGTGGGACCCGTTCATGCCCGGAG
>JASFTE010000506.1:0-4299 GCA_050114035.1 Armatimonadota bacterium
CCCGCCTTCCAGGCGGCCATTGCGCGGGCGCGGGAGACGCGGCAGCCGATCTACGTGCCCACCGGGGAGTACAAGATCCGCAGGGCCATCGAGATCGTGCCCGTCGAGGTCGAGGGCAAGCCCTTCCTGCGCAACGCCATCCGCATGTTCGGCGCCGGGAAGATGAAGTCGGTCATCGCCCAGCAAGTGGAGACGGAGAACTGCATCAACTGGACGGGCCTGGAGTACGCGAAGCCGTGCACGCACGGGCACCTGTCGGACATCTGCCTGCGCGGCGGAACGGTCACGCTGAACATCAAGTGGCACAACTACTTCACGCTGGACTCCTGCTACATCGCCGGCGCCGCGCGCTACGGCGTCTATGCCGAGGGGTGGTCGAGCCGCTTTCTGAACTCGACTATCCGCTGGTGCCGGGAGGTGGGATTCCGCGGCAGCGGGCACTTCAACAACTGTGTCATCCGCGACTGCTACTTCAGCCGCGACGGCATGGGCATACACCTCAGCGGCGTCCACGGCTCGCGCATCGAGAGCTGCGGCCTGGAGCGGTGCGCGCGGGCCGCGATATACGTGCGGAACACGCACGGGCTGACCATCAACAACTGCTACTTCGAGGGCAACGGCTACAAGACCACGGAGCTGCTCCCGGTCGAGGGCAGCGCCAACACGGTGCACCTGGACACGAACTCCTGGGGGATCAGGATCCACGACTGTATCTTCCGCATGAACCTCGACCAGGAGGGCGCCCTGCTGTCGATAGCCGACTGCCGCGGCGGGCACATCTATGACAACTACTTCTACGCCTCCAACCCCGCGAAGAACGGCATAAAGCTCCGGGCCCGGTCGGAGATGAAGCCCGAGGCTGAGCCGGTAATCGCCGACCTCGTCGTGGAGCGCAACTGGCACCACAACCTGGAGAATCCCCTCACCGAATCCGAGCCCGGCGTCTACGACCGGGCCGTCCAGCGCCGCTGCTCCTTCGATTGGCCGCTCAGCCTGCCCGACGGCGAGCCCAGGGCCACTGACGCGGGCTGATGCGGTTCATCTCAGACCTGGACGGAGAGTGCCATGCTCGACGAACGCTATCTCTTACGCGGCCTCGATGCCCTCAGCAGGGCGCATAGTACGAACTACTTCGCGGACGGGCACCGGGGAGCGGGCATCGTCTCAGCCTACTACCTGTGCCGCGAGCACGAGGTCGAGGACGGCGCGGCCCGGATCGTCGCGGAGATGATCGACGAGAATTGGACCGACACCGAGCTCTGCGCCCCCTTCCCGCGGGAGCGCCCCGACATAGCACTGCTAGGTCGTGTCGTCGCGGCTCTGGATGGCAACATGGGCCGGCTCCGGCAGGCCGGGCACAACGTGATCTTCCCGTCGCTGGCTCTCAGGGCCTTGCACGACCTCCCCGAGGCCGTCACGCCCTCGCGGGTGGAGGGCGTGTGCAAGCTCATCGAGGCCTTCGACACCGCCGACGACATCACGTTGGACGAGAGCGACGACATCCCGGACTTCGGCCCGCCGGAAGGCCTCGCCGAGTTCATCCTCGCCGAGTACCCGCGGACGACGAAAGCGTTCGTCGAGCGCGGTCAGGGCTGGTCGGGCCATATGCTCACATACGGCCGCGCTCTGGCGGACCTCGCCCTGCTGGGGTACACGGAGCTGGCCACGAAGGGGCACCACGCCTTCAAGCTGTACGTGAAGCGGACGCGCATGGGCCCGCTGGAGACCGACAAGCCGCGGCCCGAGCACGCGCCGACCCCCCTCATGCCCCTGCAGGCTGCCTACTGGGAGCGGCGCAGGCAGCACGACCCGGCCATCGGCCACTGCTTCAAGTACCCCTACGGCTTCTACGGCCTCCTCGCACTGGCGCAGGATCCCAGCCTGGAGCAGGAGTACCTCGCCGAGGCCTTCCGCGTCCTCTGACGCCGTGCAGGCATTGCCCCCCCGACCGAGGAAGCCCCACGCGGGGGTCGGCAGAGATGTACGTGCACATTCCCACTGAGCTCATCGAGGAGCATCCATGGATCGGGGTGCTCATCGGGCTGGTCGGCGTAGGCTTCTTCGGCTGGCTGGCCGGCAAGTGCTACGCGGAGCACCGGATGCACTCTCGCGCCGGGGGCCCCGCGGAGATCACCGTCGAGACGGCACGCCTCAGCGAGGAGTCGCCCAGGAAATGGGTCACGCTGCGGGGCGGCGTGTGGCACTGGGACCGGGCAGTCCAACTCGAGCGGCAGGGTCTGGAGAGCCGGTTCCTCGGCCGGATCAGGGAGACGCAGATACCGGTCACCGACGCGGACCTCGGCAGGACGATCGTGGTCAAGTTCGATGGCGACGTGGAAGTGCAGGTCGCGGAGCAGCCGGTCACCGGGGTGCTGATGTTCGAGGGGGATCGCGCCGGATGGGGCGGGTCCATATCCGCGGAGCTCACGGGGATACGCCGCTCCGAGAGGGTGCTGGTGCTGGCGGCCGGAGCCGGCCCCAAGAAGGCGATGCAGTATGCCCTCGGGTTCGGGGGGGCCGCGCTGGGCTGCGCGGCCTTCACCGCGTGGTTCTGGGGCAAGTGGGCCAGGAAGCGCCGGGAGGCGCGTCGGCACTTGCAGACATTCCGGCCTGGATTCCCGCCTCCCGAGTCGCCCGAGTTGCCGGGGCCCAGGTAGCCCACGGGATCGGGTGCGCCGTGAGGGGCTGACGCCATGAGTGTTTCGCCATGGGATTCGTCCGTCGAGTCGATATCGCCGGACGGCCAGATCGTGGCGACGATCGAAGACGCGAACGAAGTGGCCATGGGCGCGCCCACGAGGGGCCAACTGGTGCTCTCCAATGGCGTCGTGAGGGAGCGCTGCAATCCCTCTATCGTATGGTCGGACGACTCCGAGTACCTCGCCGTGCCCCAGTGGACGCCGGACCGCATGCAGCGGCTCATGATCATCTCCGTCAGTCGGCGGGAGTCCCGGTGCGCGCCCGGGATCTATGACGTCCTGCAACTGGAGTCCTTCGAGGGCGGGGTGGTCCGGGGGACGGACTCGCCGATCCACCTGCCCCGGCGCATCGCGGTTGACGTCAGCGACCTGTGGCGATGAGGAGAGCCGGGTCCAGTCGCCCCCCGGTTCGGTCATCCTTCCGCTGACCGCGGGCCTTTGACGATGCCGTACTCCGTGACCGTCACGCCCTCCTCGGCATTCTCCCGCCGAATGGCCCGGTTCTTCTCCCTCGACTCGGGATCGGCGTAGCCGCGCGCATGGTCGAGATGCACCACGATGGCGTCGTACCGGATGTGCATCGGTCTGATGCCATGCCGCACCAGCCGCTCGCCCAGCTCGCGATCCGCGCCGCCGTACTGCATGCGCTCGTCGAAGCCGTTCACCGCGACCAGGTCCGCCATCCACCCCGATGAGTTGCAGTTGTTCCACGTCGCCTGGGTCGTCGTGAGGGCGTTGAGCAGCCACGCGCGGATGCCGCCTGCCCGCAGCTTCCTGAGCTCCGACCGGCCCTGCAGCCCCCGCCGCGCCAGCCACGCCGGGTCGAAGCAGCGCCCGCTGAGGATGTCGTCCTTGCCGATGGCGCGGCTCAGATCCATGGGGAGCTTGCAGTAGCCGCCGGACAGGAAACACCCCCGCCGGGCACGCTCGCAGTGCGCCTGGACGAAGTCGCGCCGCGGGATGCAGTCGCCATCCGTACAGATGACGTAGCTGCCCTCGGCCGCCTCCAGCGCCCGGTTCAGAATCGTCTGGCGCCGATAGCCCTGATCCTCGTGCCAGACGTGCCGGATCGCAAGCTCCGTCTCGCCCCGCATCCGCTCGACGAGTTCGCGCGTCTCATCGGTCGAGCCATCGTCCGCGATGACGACCTCAAAGTCGGCGTACGTCTGGGAGCTATAGCCCCACAGCGCCTTCTCCAGCCATTCGGGGGAGTTGTAGGTGCTGACCAGGACGGATGCGAACATGGCTGCCACCGTTCGGGTACTGCCCAAGCTCTGGCGGGAAGCGCCGGCTGAGGGATGTATAGCGGGCCGAGTGACGGGTGTCAATACGGGACGCGGCGCGCCTGCGGCCTCGCTAGCGCACGACTTCACCGCGCGTGATCAGCGTGACGTTGGCCCGCGCACTCACACCGGGCGGAGTCTCGGCCGCGAACTCGACCTGATTATCCCCGGGAGCCAGCACCGGCTGGGCCCCGCTCGGCCTCACCTCGGCTACCAGCTCCCCCCGCGGCCCGTACAGCTTGCAGTCCGACATCGAGCGCAGCTCCAGGTACGTGCCGCTCGCCATCTCCACCGGGAAGCTGATGCTCCGCCCGCCG
>JASFTE010000507.1:0-4282 GCA_050114035.1 Armatimonadota bacterium
CAAGTGGTCGGGCATGAGGCAGGCGGCGAGGCAGTGGGTCTCTTGCGCGACGGGGCCCTCGACGAGGGATGCAAAGACCGCATCGGCATAGGGGCGATGTGCGAAGATTGGCCGGCGGCCTTCGGTGCAGATGGTGATGAGGAAGGCCTGGTCCGTGTCAACGTAGGCGTCGCGGGGGAGCCGGATTGGTTTGCGGCGGGGGACATCGGAAGGCATGGTGGGAAGGCCTCCGGGTGGAGGTTCGTCGTGGGGGCGGGTGGTCCTGCGTGGAAGGCAAGGGCAGAGACGAGGATGGGGAGCCCGCGGAGGGGCTCCCCTACCGGGGCGGGCCCACGATGGACGGGGAGCCCGCGGAGGGGCTCCCCTACTAGGGCAGACAGAGGCCGGCGGCCATGCGGGCGGCCTGGACGGCGTCGGGGTCCTTCAGGAGATATGACGAATAGCGGCCGCCACGGTTCTGCATGCTGACGAGGGCTTTCACCCGGTCGAGGGCTGCCTGGGCCTCGGCGCTGCCGCGGTCGGCGTGTTGGCGGAGGGCGAGGAAGAGCTCGTAGTCGTCCACGCCGTCCCGGGCGGCGATGAGTCGGATGCTGGGGAGGGGCTCGGCGGAGCCGTGCTTCTCGCCCGGGTACGCCAGGAAGCCGTCGCCGTTGGGGTAGCGGACCCAGCGGTAGTTGATCCCGTCGGCGCTCTGGCGATGGTAGGGGTGCCAGCCGCGCTCCCACGGGTCGTAGGTCCACCAGGAGACGCCCCAGAACTCGTAGGCCTCCACGTCGTACTTGAGGCAGAACCAGGGCAGGAGGCGCTCGATGGCGAGGAGCGGGGTGTCGGTGCACATGTGGCCGTCGGTGGTGAACCAGAAGCGGTCGCCGGCGGCGCGGCGCTCGCGGAGCTTGTCCTCGCGGAATGAGCCGTGGGGGCCGATGCCCCACTGGTTGACGTGGCCCTCGAGGCCCTCGATGTAGCGCCAGGTGCTCGAGTAGACGGGCACGTCGGGGGCGATGGCGCGGGCCATGTCGGCGATGCGGGCGATGCCGGTGATGGTGGCGTCGCTGGTCTCGTGGGGCTCGTCGGAGATGTAGAAGACGAACTTGTCGCGCCAGCCCTTCGCCGTGAGGTGGTCGAAGAACATGCGGTAGGCGTCGGCCCAGGCCCGGTTGTACTCGGGCGTGAAGGCCTCGAGGCCGAAGACCTGCTTCGGGGGCCGGGCCCAGCCGCAGGCGTAGAAGAGGCGGGGCGTGTAGACCTTGTTCACGTGCAGGACGTCGAGGAGGTAGTGGGCCGCCTCGTCGAACTTCGCGGTCTCCATGGTGACGCGGCCGTTGCGGTACTCGAAGGTGGGATAGGGCTCGACGAAGGCCGGGGAGACGTTGTAGCGGGCGAGCATGCGATACCAGGTGCGGACGGACTCGTCGCGGTCGGGCCCGGTGAAGATGTCGCGACCGCGGCCGCGGCGCAGATCGTAGAGGGCCGGCAGGTGCTTCTCGTCGGGCTGGGTGAAGGGCCAGACGGTGAGCCGGACGGGAAGCCGGAGCGACTGACCGCCGCCGCGAAGCCGGACGGTTCCCCGGTACTCGCCGGGCCCGGCGTCGGCCGGGACGTGCACGTCGAAGAGGAGCGTCTCAGTGACGTTGGCGCTGACGGCGACAGGCGCGTCGGCGACAGGAATGAGCGGATCGGGCCAGAGGCCGGGCCAGCCGTCGTTGCCGCGCCGTCGGGGCCGGAGGCGATGGTAGGCGGGCTCGGTGGAGTTGTCGTAGCCGATGGGGAAGTCGATGGGGACGCGGCCGATGCGGTAGACGATCGGGGGCGGGATGCGGGCGCCGCCGGGGCCGGCGAGGGGCGTTGCGGTGATGGTCAGGGGCGCAGCTCGGGGAGCGCGCACGGCTACCTGGAAGGGCTCGTACTCGTTGCGGCAGGCGCCGAGGGACACGTCCAGTTGCCCCGGGCGCGGCGCGAGGTCGTCGCCGAAGACCTTGACGAGGGGATTCACGGCCCAGGCCCGGAGGCCGCGCTGAGGCTCTCTGGGCTCGAGTTGGCCCGCCACGCCGATGCCGGCCTCGCTGAGCACGATGGCGTCGTGCCAGGCGATGCCGTGGCAGTTCATGGTGAGGTGGATGTCGATGAAGGCGCAGTCGGCCGGCGTGGTGACGGTGGCCGAGGTGAGGGTCCAGTCGGCGTCGGGCTTCAGGCCCGGCTGGGTGCTGAAGAAGGGGCGCTCGGTGAGGCTGCCATCGGCGCGGAGGAAGTGGCCGTGGATGCGGACCTCCTTGTCGGTGCGCTCGGTCTTGCCGTGCCCGGCGAGGATGTAGCGGGTGACAGGCTTGACGGGCACCCGTTGGCGCCAGCCGGTCCAGCCGGGGTCATCGACGTCGCCGGGGACGGTGAGTCGGAGGCACCAGTCGCCGTGGACGCCGCCGCGAAGGCGCTCGGGCGTGAAGCGGCGCTGCCCCGGGGCGGCCTCCTCGCCGACGGTCCAGCCGACGGGCCGGCCCGCCCGGGCGTCCTCCATGCTGGGGTTGGTGACGAGGTTCTGCTCGGCGGCGGGCAGGTCGGTGACGGCGCCGCCGCGGCTGCGGCCGGGGGCGGCCGGGTCGTCGGCGATGTACATCCACAGGAGCTTCTCGGCGCGGGCGGGTACACTCGCGGCGACGCGGATCTGTTCGTCGAGGGAGCCGAGGTAGTGCAGGGGCGTGCCGGGCGCTCCCGGGTCGGCGATGCGCACGGGAGGGTCGGTGGCAAAGCCGATGAGCTTGGCGATGCCATTGCGGACGCGGCGGGTGTCGAAGGAGATGATGCCCCCGACGACGTCGGCGTCACGGAAGTTGCGTGCCTGAAGCGGGACGCGCCAGCGCCAGCGGGGGTCGGAGGGCCAGCGGGCCTCGGCGCCGAGCACCCGCAATCGTCTCGTCTCCGCCGGGAGCACGCGGGCACTCACGGCGTCGCCACCGGGTGTCTGAAGGCTCGCGTCGTCGTACCAGGCGACGCCGGAGCCGTGCAGCAATGTGCCGCAGGAGAAACGCTGCCCGCCCTCCGGCACGGTGAAGTCGATGACGACCTGGCGCCAGTCGAAGGTCCCGTTCCAGCCGACGGTCTGGTTGACGACCTGCGGCTGGTCGCCGTCCACGTGCACGTACCAGCCGGCGGTGCCCTGGATGCCCTGCGCCCTGACCCAGGCGGTGAATCGGTAGCGGCGGCCGGGCGTGACGGGGATGCCGCCCTGCATGTATTTGACCCAGGTGGGCTCGGCGCCGGCAGCCACTTCGCAGCGGGCGGCGCGCTTCCCGCCGTGGACGGTGCGGGCGTCCAGAGACATGCGGTGCTCGGCGTCGAGGCCCCATGGGTTCCAGGCGGCGGGCGCATCGCCGTCGGGGCTCTCGAAGCCGGTGTTCACCAATGATGCTTTGAGCCACTCGGGCGGCAGCCAGGCGTCGGGGTTGCCGGCATAGAGGAAGATCGTGGCCTCGGCGCGGGCGTCGGCCTCGGCCGGGATCGTGATGAGGTCGCCGGCGGCGAGGGCGCCGTCGCGCTTCGGCAGCCCGTTGGAGTCCTGCAGGTCGCAGAGCAACTCCGTGCCGCCGGCCGTAACGACTCGGAGGCTCGCGACGGGCTCACCGATCAGCTCCGCCGTGCCAGCGTCAGCGATGGTCACCTGCACGGGCGTGCCCTGGAGGGGGGAGTCGAGGCGGTTGGTGATGACGACCGGCACGCGGACGCGCCAGTAGGCGCCGGCGTCGTAGCTGAGTGGCTGGTGCCAGGGGACGGATGTGTCCGGCAGAGCGGCGCCGGCGAGGGCGAGCGAGGCGCACGTCGCGATAGCCGAGAATGGCGGGAGAGGCCGGGCCCATTTGGTCACGCTCATCGGCTCCCTTCGTCGTGGAGGGGCATGGAGTAGTGTTCGGGCGTGGAGGGAGTGTACCTGCCTGCGTCTGGGCGGGAACAGGAGGCTGGGCGTGGATGTGATACGAGGAGAGGCAGGGACGCCGGCGTGCCGGTTGCCAGTTTCTGCCTTGACCGTGAGGGGACGGGGGCTGTATAAGGGCTGGCAACGCTTTGCTGGAGTGCATACGACCCGTGAAGCTCAAGGTATTCGCCTGCGGCGTCTTTGAGCTCGAGCTGCGCGCCCTCATCCCGGACGCACCCCACGATATCGAGCTCGTGCTGCTCGACGCCGGCCTGCACGCTCGGCCCAAGGAGCTGCGGCGCTGCGCGCAAGAGGCCATCGACTCCACCGGCGGAGCCGACGCGGTGGTGTTCATGTACGGCCTGTGCGGGCGGGGCA